>CAZLJG010000120.1:0-8934 GCA_964559545.1 uncultured Solibacteraceae bacterium
TCACATCTGGCTGCCGGATGCGATGGAAGGCCCCACGCCCGTGTCCGCGCTGATCCACGCGGCGACGATGGTGACGGCGGGCGTGTATTTGTTGACGCGCACCGCATTCCTTTTTGCGCTGACGCCGGATGTCCTGCTCATCGTGGGCTGGATCGGCGCACTGACGGCGATTGCGGCCGCGATGATGGCGTGCGCCCAGAACGACATCAAGCGGGTGCTGGCGTATTCAACGGTCTCGCAGCTGGGTTACATGATGGCGGCGATCGGCGCGGGTTACGCCGCAGCGGGGTTCTTCCACCTGTTGACGCACGGTGTGTTCAAGGCCCTGTTGTTTTTGGGCGCCGGAGCTGTGATTCACGCCGTGGGAACCAATGACATCACGCAGATGGGCGGCCTCGCGCGCAAGATGCCGCAGACGATGGTCGTGTTCCTGATCGGCACGCTGTCACTGGCAGGGCTTCCGCTGTTTGCCGGGTTCCTGTCGAAGGAAGAAATTCTTGGCGCGGTCTGGGCCGGCGGTCTGACTGTGCCGTTTGTCCTGCTGCTGGCGGGGGCATTCCTGACGGCCTTCTACATGATGCGCGTCGTGTTCCTGACGTTCTTCGGTGCGCCGCATGCGGGACACGGTCACGACGCCGATGAACACCACGCACACGATGCGCCGTGGTCGATGGCGGGGCCACTGTGGATCCTTGCGATCGCGTCGCTGGTGATTGGGGTGTACTTCACGTTCTCCCATCCGGAACTGCCGTTTGAACCGCCGTCGTGGCTCGCGGCCGTGGCCACTGGAGTGGCGCTGGCGGGCATCGGGCTGGCGTGGGCGACGTATCAGCGTCACGCAATTGACCCTGAGGCGTTGGCGCGCATGACGGGCCCTCTGCGTGTGGCGGCGGCACGCGGGTTCTGGATTGATGACGCGTTCCTGCTGGTCTATCACCAGGTGTTGCAACGAATGGCCGCCGTGTTTGGGTGGGTGGACCGCTACATCGTGGATGGCGTGCTCAACGTCGTGAGCGCCTGGACGGTGTCGGCAGGTGAACAGTTGCGACGCGTGCAGACCGGACGCGTGCAGGATTATGTGCTGGCCGTTGGGGCCGGGGTGGTCGCCGTGGTGTGGTTCCTGGGAGGCCTCTGGTGAACGGACTGCCGATGCTCTCCGTCGTGACCTGGGCGCCGTTTGTCGCGGCGCTGATCATCATGGCGTTTGGCCGGTCGCGGCCGTTGCTCGTCCGGTGGACGGCGGTGGCAGGCGCCACGGTGTCCACAGTTGGCGCGATCTGGCTGTATGGCGCGTACGACCAAACCGCCGGCGGATTCCAATTCCACGAAACGATCGCGCTCGTCCCCTCATTGGGCATCAGTTACCAGCTGGCGCTGGATGGCATGAGTCTGGTGATGGTCGTGTTGACCGCGATCATCATTTTTGCAGGTGTGTTTGCGTCCTGGACGGTGAAGACCCGCGACCAGGAGTTCTACGCGCTGCTGCTGATTCTGGTGACGGGCGTGTTCGGCGTGTTTGTGTCGCTGGACCTCTTCGTGTTCTTCCTCTTTTACGAAATCGCCGTGTTGCCGATGTATCTGCTGATCGGCATCTGGGGATCAAGCGGGGAGGTGCGACCCCAGGGGCTGTTTGGCTGGGCGTTCGGAAAAACGGGTGTCGGCACCAAGGAATACGCCGCCATGAAGCTCACGCTGTACCTGCTGTTCGGGTCGGCGTTCATTCTGGTTGGCATGCTGGCGCTGTACGTCGCAGCCGGTTCGACATCGTTCTCCCTGCTGGACCTTGAGCAGGTCTCGTTTGACCCGCAGCTGCAGTCGTGGGTGTTCCTCGCGTTTTACATCGGCTTCGGCATTCTGGCCGCGATCTTCCCGTTCCACACCTGGTCACCTGATGGCCATGCCTCGGCGCCCACGGCGGTGTCGATGCTGCACGCCGGCGTGTTGATGAAGCTCGGCGCGTATGGCGTGGTGCGCGTCGGCATGGGCCTGCTGCCCGAAGGCACCCACGAGTGGATGTGGCTGGTCGGCGCGATCGCCTGCATCAACATCGTGTACGGCGCGCTCAGCGCCATGGCGCAGAAGGACCTGAAGTACGTCATCGCGTATTCCTCGGTCTCACACATGGGTGTGGTGATGTTGGGCATGGCGACGTTGACCCAACACGGGCTCAATGGCTCGGTCTTCCAGATGTTCGCGCATGGCGTGATGACCGGGTTGTTCTTTGCCTTGGTCGGCCTCGTGTACGAAAAGGCGCACTCACGCGAGATCTTCAAGATGGGCGGGTTTGCGACGATGATGCCGG
Organism: uncultured Solibacteraceae bacterium; assembly: GCA_964559545.1. Classification (GTDB taxonomy): domain Bacteria; phylum Acidobacteriota; class Vicinamibacteria; order Vicinamibacterales; family SCN-69-37; genus SYFT01. The sequence goes on from CAZLJG010000120.1 coordinate 2,303, forward strand.
GCATCGCCGTGGCGTTTACGATCGGCGGCCTGTCATCACTCGGCCTGCCGGCCACCGCCGGGTTTGTCGCTGAGTTCCTGACGTTCCTCGGCGCGTGGGCCTCCGCGCATTCGTGGTGGCTGTTCCCGGCCGTCTTCGGCGCGTTCCTGACATCGCTCTACGTCCTGCGCGTCGTGCGCGCCATCTTCTGGGGACCGAAGAGCACGGACCCGCACTTCCAGCATCTGCCGGACGCGCAGGGCACCGAGTGGGTGGCGATCGTGATCCTCGTCGGTGTGTTGATTCTGTTTGGTGTCGCGCCTCGATTGGCGCTTGATCCCATTGACGTATCCACGGTGGCCATCCTCACCAAACTGGGGGTGATGTGATGACGCCGTGGAGTCTGCACCCGTCCCAGCCGTTGGGGATTGAAGCCGCACTGGCCGCCGTGTGGTTGTTGGTCTTGCTTGTGGGCTTGGTTCGCCGAGGCACGAGCGATAGGGTCAGTGGATGGCTGACTCTGGCCGGCCTTTCGGTGGTCAGTCTGATGGCGTGGTCGGCCGAACCCGGTCGCGTCCTGCTCGACGGCACGTTTGTGCTCGACGAATTGGCCGTGTTCATGAAGCGGCTGTTCCTCGTATCGGCCGCGCTGAGTGTGCTGGCGACACTGGCGTTCACCGACGCAGGGTTCTGGCGACGTTCGACTGAGTACTACGTGATCCTGTTGTCGTCGGTGCTGGGCATGCTCGTCCTGGCGTCGGCGCGCGAACTGATCCTGCTGTTTGTGGCCTTCGAACTGATGTCGATCCCGCTCTACTTCCTGACCGGATTCCGGAAGCGGGAAGCGGCGGCGCCGGAAGGCGCACTCAAGTTCTTCGTGATCGGCAGTGTGTCATCCGCCGTGCTGCTCTACGGTTTGTCGTTTGTCTACGGCGCGACTGGATCCACGGATATCGCGGCCATCGGGCCCGCCCTCGCGGTCGGCGACCCACTGATGATCCTCGGCCTCAGTCTGATGCTCGCCGGCCTCGGATTCAAGATTGCCGCCGTGCCGTTCCACATGTGGGTGCCCGATTCCTACGAGGCGGGCGGCACGCCGTTTGTCGCCTGGTTGTCGATTGCGCCAAAAGCCGCCGGCTTCGTGGTGATGTTGCGACTGTTTGTGGAAGGCGTCGGCGCGGCCACGCTGACCTGGGTGCCGGTGTTGTCGATCCTCGCGGCCATCACGATCGTGGCGGGGAACCTGCTCGCGATTCCGCAGACCAACATCAAGCGCCTGCTCGCGTATTCCGGCGTCGCCCACATCGGCTACCTGCTGCTCGGCATGGCCGCGATGTCGGTCTCCGGTGTCGGTATGGTGCTGTTCTACCTGGTCGCCTACCTGTTCGGAAACATGGGCGCCTTTTTTGTGGTGCAGGCCGTCGCCGCCTCCACCGGCTCCGATCAGATCACGGCGTATCAGGGCCTCGCACGCCGGTCGCAGCCGCTCGCACTGGCGTTCCTGTTGTTCCTGCTCTCGCTCGGTGGCATCCCGTTTGTCGCCGGCTTCTGGGCGAAGTTGTTCGTCTTCTGGGCGGCCGTGGAGCAGGGCATGTATGCACTCGCGTTCCTCGGTGCTGTCCTCACCGTGGTGGCCCTGTATTACTACCTGGTGGTCGCGCGGCGCATGTATATCGAAGCCCCCGAGCAGACAGGCCCGGTCGCCGTGCCGGCCGTGCTGCAGGTCGCCATCCTCATTTGCCTCGCCGGCATTATCGGGATGGGTGTGTATCCCCAGCCGTGGGTGGAAGCCTGTCTGCGGGTCGCGCTAACGATGTTCGCCGGAGTGTGATCAGGCAGACGGCCATCACGACCAGCAGGTACGCCATCAGCACGCGCGCCGTGCCGATCGACATCATCCCCCCGACGAGCACACGGCCTTTCACCACAAGCCGTCGGTCGCGTCCACCCGTGATGTTGTCCACGATCCGATCGAAGGGGTGCGGCAGCGCGGCGAGCGCGTCGTAGTACCGGTTGAACAACCCGAAGCGACGGTCGCGCGACCAGTGCAGGTAGTTGTTGTTCAACACGTACGATTCCACGGGGAATTGCCGGACCGTGTCCATCAGATCCTGTGGGGTGTAGTCGTGCGCCACCGGGTTGGCCGTGACGTGCACGTCTTCGCCGATCAGCATGTTGGTGCGAAGTCCGGCCACCGACAACGGCGTCACGCCGTCATCGTCATGCGCGAATCCGTTGAGGTTCATGTCGTAGTAGAACCACCTGCGGCGGTCCTCGTCCCAGAGTTCGATGGCGTAGTGGCCGACAGCGCCACCGGGTGTGGCCCAGCGGATGGCACGGGTGTGACTCCCCATGCTGCGCCAGAACGTGGCCAGCACCGTGGACATCTGTCCGCAGTTCGCGTGCACGCCTTCGTGGAGCTTCTGCACCAGGATGGCCGGGCCATACCGCAGGTCCTCACCGAGGTCGGTGGGTGGGTCGCGGCGCAGGCTGTAGATGTAGTCGCCCAGGCGCCGGGCGCGTTCGCCGGCGGTCGGTGCGCCGGCCACGATGCGCTCCGCGATGGGCCGATAGACCGCGAGGGCGTCGACCGGATCCTCGGCAAACCCGTAGTGCAGCGCGAGGTCATCGGGGGACTCGTTGATGGTCTCCTCGGATGACACCTCATGAAACGCGTACAGAATCATGCGGAACCGGTCCCAATCGGAGACGAACCAGCCGAACGCGACGGCGTGGGCGAGCAGGAGCAGGAGGATGAACTGTGGACTGACGTGTCCGCCCCACGCGTACGGCGAGGCGGGGCGCCACGAGCCCGGCAAGGGAACGCCAGTCTCGCCCGGGTCTGTCACGCAGGACCGAGCGGAAGGTGTGTCATGAACAGGGAAGTGGTGCCGAGGGACAGAATCGAACTGTCGACACTACGATTTTCAATCGTATGCTCTACCAACTGAGCTACCTCGGCGCCTGGAGGGCTCAAGAAAAATAGAGTTTACCATAGCCCCCGGGCACCTCGCGACGCCCGGGGCATGGGTGAGTGGACAATTACCGGCGGCGGACGTTGACGACGCGCATGCCGTCGAGTTCGCAGACCGCCGAGACGGAATTGCTCCCGAGACCGAGCACATATTCCGCGCGGGTGTCCGAGGCGCTCAGTGACGCTGCGATGACCGGCGCGCCGCCCAGGGCGTCTGACGCGGCGTTGAGGCAGTTGTTGACCGCGACCGAGGCGAACGGTTCACGCGGGTCTGCGCCGCGGGCGTTCTGACGGTCGTTGTAGAAGAACGAGACGTTGTTGCCTTCGCAGCGGTAGGTCATTGCGCGGTCACCGTCGAACCGGTCAACCGCAGGGCCGCTCGAGACCCGCAGGTCCTGCGAGGTCTCCGGCATCCGGTCGAACGAGAGAAACGTGCGGCGGCCAGGTGCGCTCTTCGCGACGGCTTCGAGCACGCGGGCCTGACACGTGAGGGCGGCTTCGAGCCGGTTCGGCACGGCCGTGCCTGCGCCGCCGGTGGAGGCGCCGAGGCTCTCGCGGAACTCCGGGGAGTTCACCATCTCAAGGATGACGCCGATGTATTCACCGCGGCCCAGACGGGGCAGGAAGGCGTTCACGCCGGCCGGGTCCGGATTCCGGTTGAGCAGTCCCTTGTAGAACCGCGCGAGGACGTCGGCGGCGGGCAGCTGCTGCGTGCCCTGGCGGAATTCCGCACTGGCGACCATCGCAGCCACCTGGTTGTTGAGGCGGCCGCGCTGAATTTCGGCGGTGGCACCTCGCAAACCGGGGGCATCGGCCTCACGGCCGAGCACGGCGAGGTAGAGCCGCGCGGCCACGGTGCCGGCCTGGTCGGCCGCAATCGCGGCGCTGGTGGTGGTTGTGGTCTGGCGTGGCCGGCTGATCTGGCTTGCATTGAGGGCCACGGCCCCGGTGACGGCCAGGGTCACCGCGACGGCCAGCGAAGAGATGAGGTGACGGGAAGGTGTAGGAGTCATACCCGACACAGTAGCAAGAACCTTGCCGGGACTGCTGTGCCGAATAGCACCGCCCGGGCGCCGTTGGGCACCCGGGCGGTATGTAAATCAGGCCTTCTCAGGGGCGGTCAGCCCCATGGCCTGTCGCAACTGGAGCTCAATCGCGGCAGCCGTGTCGGGGTTCTGCTTGAGGAAGGTCTTGGAATTTTCCCGTCCCTGCCCAAGGCGCTCACCCTTGTACGAGAACCACGTGCCGCTCTTTTCGACGATGTTGTGTTCGACGCCCTGGTCGAGCAGGTCGCCTTCGCGCGAGATGCCTTCGCCGTACATCACGTCAAATTCCGCCTCGCGGAACGGTGGGGCGACCTTATTCTTCACGACTTTCACGCGCGTGCGGCCGCCCGTGACCATGTCGCCGTCCTTGATTGCGCCGATCCGGCGGATGTCCACACGCACCGACGAATAGAACTTCAACGCACGGCCGCCTGTGGTGGTCTCGGGGTTGCCGAACATGACGCCGATTTTTTCGCGCAGCTGGTTGATAAAAATCAGCGATGTCTTCGACTTGGCGACCACGCCGGTCAGTTTCCTGAGGGCCTGCGACATCAGCCGGGCCTGGAGGCCCATCTGTGCATCGCCCATTTCGCCTTCGATTTCCGCGCGCGGCACCAGGGCGGCGACCGAGTCCACCACGACCACGTCCACGCCGTTTGACCGGATCAGGACTTCCGTGATTTCCAGGGCCTGTTCGCCGTTGTCAGGCTGCGACACGAGAAGGTTCTCGAGGTCGACGCCGAGCTTCTGGGCGTATTTCGCATCAAGGGCGTGTTCCGCGTCCACAAATGCGGCGACGCCACCCAGTTTCTGCGCCTGAGCGATCGTCTGGAGGGCGAGGGTGGTTTTGCCCGATGATTCCGGTCCGAAGATCTCGATGACCCGGCCGCGCGGAAAGCCGCCAACGCCCAGGGCCCAATCGAGGCTGATCGCGCCCGTCGAGATCACCGGAATTGGTGCCACCAGGCCCTTGTCGCCCAGTCGCATGATGGATCCCTTGCCAAACTGCTTCTCAATCTGGCCGACGGCCAGTTCGACCGCCTTCGCGCGTTCCTTGTCCACGATGTTCTCCACGCGATCCGACTTCTCGACACGTTCTGCTGATGCCATATGCCTCGTTATCCTTCCCCCGGGGCCACCGCCGATTGGCGCGACCACGGCTGGACCGTAGGTCATTCTAGAAGTGTGCCAGGGGCCAGTCAAGCGAAAATTCGTCATTGTGTTCCTCTATCCATAATAAAAACAGCAAGTTACAGGCTGGTGGACTTTCGCCCCATGCCTGGCGCATTCGGCGGATTCTGCCTGCCGCCATCGGCGCCGGCTCGCGGAATCTGCCAACCGAAGACAGTGTGCCGGTCACCTGTGACAGGGCAGGACACGCTAAGTTCTTACTGAATGCCTTCGTCGGTGGGACATGGATTGGCGGCGTTGTCGGCGGGATGGGCCGTGGCTGGCGTGGCCGTCGCACGTCGTGAACGGTGGATACAGGCGGCCCTGCTGGTCGCCATCGGGGCCGCGCCGGACCTCGATCTCCTCTGGGGACGCCACAGCCGGGAAACCCACAGTGTGGGCGCCGCGCTTATCGTCGCGAGCGTTGCCGCCTGGCAGCGATGGCCGGTCGCGTCCACCCGGTGGCGCATCTGGCTGGCCGTATGCGCTGCCTGGCTGACCCACCCATTGCTGGATGCGCTGGCGCGCGACACCTCCGTCCCGCTGGGCATCATGGCCTTCTGGCCATGGTCACAGGAGCACTATCAGACAGGCCTCAGTGTGTTTGGCCCGATCTCGCGTCGGTACTGGCTCGATACGTTCTGGCCGACGAACCTCTCGTCCATCGCGCGCGAGATTCTGATCCTCGCGCCCATCGTGGCCCTAGTCTGGTGGCGGCGACGTTAGTACGTGTAGAAGCCCTGCCCGGTCTTGCGCCCGAGGTGGCCGGCGGCGACCATGCGGCGGAGCAGGGGACACGGACGGTACTTGGGATCGCCCAGCCCGTCGTGCAGCACCTCCATGATGGCGAGGCACACGTCGAGACCGATGAAGTCGGCGAGTGTGAGCGGGCCCATCGGGTGATTCATGCCGAGCTTCATCACACCGTCGATGGCTTCCTTGGTGCCCACCCCTTCCATCACGCAGTAGATCGCTTCGTTGATCATCGGCATGAGGATGCGGTTGGCGATGAAGCCGGGGTAGTCGGCCGCCTCGAGTGGCGTCTTGCCCAGGGTCTGACACAACGTCGAAGCCGTCTGCATCGATTCGGTGGATGTCGCCTGCCCGCGAATCAACTCCACGAGTGTCATCAGCGGCACCGGGTTCATGAAGTGCATGCCGAGCACCTTGTCGGGCCGCTTGGTCGCGGCGCCAATCGTGGTGATCGAAATGGAGGATGTGTTCGACGTCAGGATGACATCAGGCCGCGTGATGCGATCAAGCGCCGAAAAGATCGCGCGTTTGACTTCGAGTGATTCGATGACGGCCTCGACCACGTAGTCCACGTCGGCGAAGTCTTCGAGCGCGCTGGCTGGGGTCAACCGCGCGCGAGTCGCCGCGGCGTCTTCCGCTGACAGCTTGCCCTTTTCCACGAACTTCGCGAGGCTCTTTTCAATGGTCTTGAGGGCCTTGTCCACCGCGCC
>CAZLJG010000121.1:0-8925 GCA_964559545.1 uncultured Solibacteraceae bacterium
TCCGATAGAAGCTCACCGGATAGATCAGTTTCTCGATCCGGCTTACCGGCAACGCGGCCATCGTTTCCGGCGTGTGCGCGACTGTGAAGAGGCGTGCGGATGCCTCGGCAGTGACCGCGTCTTTCGTCTGGGCAGAGAGCAACGTCGCGATCAACACGCGGAACGGATCGTCGTGGGTCTCTTCGGCGATTTTCTCGACCGCCGGTTCCTCCATCGACCGAATCGCGCGGCCAATCTTCTTCAGGACAGGAACAGGGTCAATGACCATGCGACTTGCAGTACCCGCAGTGGTCACACGGCACGGTCGGCTCGATTACGCAGGCGTCGGAGAGGTTCACCAAGCCCGCGTAGAGCACATGGCTTGAGTCGGGTTGGGCAGGGTTGGGTCGGGTTGGGCGAGGTTGGGTCAGGGTGGCGTGGGTGGCGTGGGTGGCGTGGGGCGCAGCCTGCCCCATGTGACGGGCGATGGCGTCACGAATCAGTGAACGAACAGCCTGCTCATCCATTACCCAACCTCAACCGCATCCACGATACCGATGATGGCCGCATCCACCGGCGCGCCCTTGCGCCGCAGGGCGTCCTGCGCGGCTTTGCCTTCGACCACGAGCAGCACCTTCTCGCCCACGCCGGCACCGACCGAATCGATCGCGAGCACGGCGGTGCCCTTCGGCGTGTCATCCAGCGTCAGCGGCTGCACGAGCAGCAACTTCGCAGCCTCGATCTTCTGATGTTTCTGCGTGGACACGACGGTGCCGATGACACGACCTATTTGCACAGGTCCACCTGATCAACGATGCCGACGACGCAGGCGTCGGCGGGCGGTTCGCCCGGAAAAAAGGGAAACGTGGCTTCGCGGCCGCGCACGAAGAACACGTGCTCACCCACTCCCGCACCGACGGCATCAAGCGCCACGACGGGGCGGCCGACCGGCGACTCGTCGGCACCGACCGGCTGCAGGAGCAACAACTTGTGCGCATGCAGATTCGCGTCCTTGATCGTGGCGACGACGTCCCCGATGACCATGGCGAGTTGCATTGGATTACTTGCGAGGAGGGATGCCGGGTGTATCGATCTGATCGATCACGCCGATGATGGCGGCGTCGATAGGCGAATCCTTGTAGCCCTCGGCCATCCGCGCAGACGAGCCGGACACAATCAACACCGTGTCGCCGAAGCCGGCGTTCACCGTGTCCACGGCCACGAGGTAGTTGCCGTCAGGCTGCCCAGACGCATCGAGCGGCCGCGCGACCAGCAGTTTGCTGGCCACGAGCCGCTCGTCTTTCCTGGTCGCGACGACGGTGCCGACGACCTTCGCGAGAATCATTCGGCGTGACCCCGCGCCTTATTTCGCCGCTTTGCCGATCGGCAGGATGTCCTCGAGGTTGGCGTGTGGACGTGGAATCACGTGCACCGACACCAGTTCACCCACGCGCCGCGCGGCCGCTGCGCCGGCGTCGGTGGCCGCCTTGACGGCCGCCACATCGCCGCGAACGATCGCCGTCACGTAGCCGGCGCCGATCTTTTCCCAGCCGACCAACGTCACCTTGGCAGCCTTGACCATGGCGTCGGCCGCCTCGATCATCGCGACCAAGCCCTTTGTCTCGACCATTCCCAGCGCCTCGCCCATGAATCCTCCAGATGTGTCTGCCAATTCACCCGCGGCTGTGTGCCCGGGTGCCTGCCAGCTGCCGGACGGCCTCATCAATCAGGGTCGTCAGCTGGCCGTATGTTAACTGAATCTCGCCACGGTTACCTACCGGCACATTGTCACCGGCCACCACGACCTGGCAATCCGACGCCCCGGCCGCCGGCGGGTCAACACAGACGGGTGCCGGCGAGGCGATGCCATATCGGTCGCGAAGCAGCTGCAGCCGGTCCACTTCTTCACGCGACAGCAGGTGTTCACGCCCGAGCAGGCGCGCCGTCAAACTGATGCGCGCGAAGTGCTCGATCGTCTCCATCTTGTAATACGCCGCAAACAGATCCGCGCCAAGCGCCAGCGCGCCGTGATTCGCGAGCAACACGGCGTCGTGTGTCTTGACATACGGCTCCACCGACGCCGGCAGGCCCGGTGTCGACGGCGTCGCGTACTCCGCAATCGGAATCGCCCCCAGCGTTGTCACCACCTCTGCCAGTACGGCGCGGTCGAGCGGCACACCGGCGACCGCAAATCCGGTCGAGAGCGGGGGGTGCGCGTGCACCACCGCGTGCACGTCTGGCCGATGGCGATACGCCATCAGGTGCATCAGGATTTCCGAGGACGCCTTCCGCCCTGCCGCGGCCTCGACGACCTGGCCGTCCATGTCGGTCACGACCATCATGTCCGGCGTCATGAAACCCTTGGACACGTTTGCGGGCGTGACTAGCAGACGGTCACTTGAAATTCGAACGCTTATGTTGCCGTCATTGGACGCGACGTACCCACGCGTCCACAGCCGCTTGCCGACCTCGACGATGTCCTGTCGGAGCTGGACGGGATCCATGTGTGGTGTCAGCCGGCGCGGCGGGCCGCGGACCACTGGTCGCGGCAGGTGGTGGAACAGAAGTAGACGGCGGTGTCACCCGATCCAACACGAATGGCATTCGCCTCTGGCACATGCGTACCGCACTGGGGGTCCCGCACGAGGCGGCCGCCCACTCGAGGTTCAGACGACCGTCGTCCACCTCGAGGCGCTGACGCCTGGCCTTCGCCACTGAGGCCACGCATCAGCCCGCCGAGAAAACGGAAGATCAGCCTGACGATTAGCAGAACGGCCAGGATGCGAAGGATCCAGCCGAGGATGGCCATTTACGGCTCGAGTCCGCCGCGGCCCCCGGCCGGAGGCGTCGCGGGGTGGTTGGTGCGCAGCGTCTGCAGGGCCGTTCGCGCACGGCCCGCTTCCTCGGACGAAGGCGCGACCGCGATGAGCTGTTCCCACGCCTGCGTCGCGCCCGCAATATCTTCCTTGCCGAACGCGCGCACAATCCCGACGTTGAACAACGTCTTGGCATGTGAGGGCTCGAGCTTCAGGGAGTAGTCGAACTGCGTGAGCGCACGATCGAACTGATTCGTCATGTAATAACTGACGCCGAGGTCGGTGGACGCATTGACGTTTTTCGGGTCGAGCTTGAGGGCGGATTCGTACCACGAGACCGCGAGGTCAAAGCGCTCCGCGTCAAAATAGACGTTGCCCAGCTCGATGCGGACGTCAGCATTGTTGGGTTCGTCATTGGCTTTGCGCTCAAGCGCCGACGCGCGCTGCACGTCGAGCACGGGCGCGGCCGCCTGGTTCGGCAGCTGCGCGGGTGGCTGCCCCGCCGCAGTGACTGCCGCCGGCGCGGGCGCGGCCGCCTGTTGCGTGCCCAGAATCCAGCCCACCAGCAGGCCAAACATCACGCCGGAGATTGCATACGCCAGAGATTCTCGGTTCACGACAGGCCCTTTCCGTCTCGCACTTTCATGATAACACCGCGAGGTAGTCGCGCACGGAGCGCTCGAGGCCGACATACAGCGCGTGGCTGATCAATGCGTGGCCGATCGACACCTCGTCGAGATACGGCACCTCGCGAAACACCACGAGGTTCCTGAGGTCCAGATCGTGGCCGGCATTCACGCCCATCCCCAGCACGTGGGCCAGCTCGGCAGCCGCCGCATACATCGCGACCGACGCGCGCGCCGCATCCGGCCCTTTGGCAAACGCACGCGCAAACGGTTCGGTGTACAACTCGACGCGATCAGCCCCGAGCCGTTTCGCCCAGCGAATGGGCGCTTCCGCCGCTTCGACGAACAGGCTGACCCGGATACCTTCCGCCTTCAGGCGCTGTACCACGGCCGTCAGTCGTTCCGGCGATGTGTCCGCCGACCAGCCGGCCTGGCTCGTGATCTCGCCAGGCACCACCGGCACCAACGTGCACTGATGTGGTCGTGCCGCCACCACGAGATCCACGAAGTCGGCGCGCGGATCGCCTTCGATGTTGAACTCGACCTGATCGCGCACCGGCGCCAGATGCGCTGCAATGGCGGCGACGTCGGCGCGCGTGATGTGACGTTCATCGGCGCGCGGGTGCACCGTGATGCCTCTGGCACCGGCCGCCAGACACGCATCGATGGCTTCGAGGACGCTCGGCGTCTCCCCGCCTCGCGCATTACGCAACGTGGCGACCTTGTTGACGTTCACACTCAGCTGAATCATCCGATCGTCGTCCTCACAGCATCCGCGACTTCTTCGGCCCACGCCTGCACGGTGGCCTGATTTTCACCTTCGATCATGATGCGCAGCAGCGGCTCGGTGCCCGAGTACCGCACGAGCAGCCGGCCCCGCCCATCCAGCGCCTGCTCCACACGGCCCATGGCCGCGGCAATCGCGGGCACGGTCGCCACATCCACCCGTTCGCGCACACGGACGTTCACCAGGGTCTGCGGATACGTCACGAGATCCGAGGCAAGATCCGACAACTCACGGCCCGACTCGGCCATGACGCGTAGTACTGCGAGCGCCGTCGCCATGCCGTCACCGGTGTAGAGGTGCTCCGCGAGAATCACGTGTCCTGACTGTTCGCCGCCGACGACGAAGCCCTCGCGCAACATGGTTTCGCTCACGTATTTGTCGCCGACCGGTGTGCGCACCATCGTGATACCCCGATCGCGCAGCGCAATCTCCAGCCCGATGTTGCTCATCACCGTGGCCACAACCGTGTTGCCCGTGAGGCGGCCCTGGCGCTGATAGTGCAGCCCCAGCATCAACAGCAACGCGTCGCCGTCAACCACGCGGCCCCGATGGTCCACGAGAATCGCGCGGTCGCCGTCACCATCAAACGCCACACCGAGGCGGCACTTGTGCGCCACGACGGCCGCTGCAAGACCCGCCGGGTGGGTCGAGCCGCAGCCCTCGTTGATGTTGCGGCCATCGGGGTGATCCCCGAGCGTCACAATCGAGAAGCCGAGGCCCTCAAACAACCGCCGCGCCGTGGTGGTCGTCGAGCCGTTCGCCATGTCGATGGCCAGGGTGGCGCCACGGAGCCCCATCGGGTCGGGCAACAACAGCCGCGCGTGGTCGAGATAGGGCTCGCTGAGGTCGTGCACCTGCACGTGCGCATCCACGCCTGCGGACACCGACCACGAGGCATCAGCCACGATGGCTTCGACCGCTCGCTCGGTGCTCTCGTCGAACTTCTCACCTCGGCCTGAGAACACCTTGATGCCGTTGTCCTGGAAGGGATTGTGGGACGCGGAGATCACCACGCCGAGATCGAACCCGCCGGTGCGGGCCAGGTACGCAACCGCGGGCGTCGGGATCACCCCCGTGGATTCGGTCACGGCCCCCTGAGACGCGGCGCCTCGCGCCAGTTCCCGCTCAATCCACTCGCCGGATTCACGCGTGTCACGTCCGACCAACAGGCGCGCGGGGCGATCGAGCGCGAGCACCCGCACCAGTGCGGCGCCGAGCCGCGCCACCGTCGGCGGATCCAGGGGCCGAGTGCCTGCAACGCCCCGAATGCCGTCCGTCCCAAACAACCGTACTGCCACTCAGCGCTTCTCCTGTCCGCCGTCTCTCACGATCACCACGGTGACCCGCGCGTTGCGCGGCTCCCGCAGACGCATCGAGGCATCCGCGATGCCGATGCTGACCATCTTCACCACGTTCGCGCTCGCCCCCTCGATCATGACCGTTTCGGTCATCGCCTGCTTCAACGCGGCAAGTGAGCGCGTCGGCCCCACGACTTCCACCTGACCGGGCTCAACGAGGATCTCCTTGACGACGAAGCCCTTGGCCGGCTCCCCTTCCACACTGGCCTTGACCGGCACCGACCGACGGTCGGTCTCCTCCAGCGTCAACATCACGGTCGCGGGGAACACCTGCGTGACCTCCACGCCAAACGGCGTGGTCACGAGGTCCGTGCGCAGATGGAACAGATGTGACCCCGGCCGCGCGTCCGCAAGATCGATCGAGACGTTCACCTCGCCCTGATCACCGGTCAGCTGACTTGACCGCCCACGCAGATGCACTTCGACCGAATCGGGTGCCCCGGGCGCAATCTCAAGTTGCGTCGGCACGTTGCGGAAGACCAGCGGCACGCGCACGCTCCGCTCGACGAAGAAGTCGCTGCCAACGGACAGCCACAACAACGTGGCGAGTCCGGTCGCCACCACTTTGAGCCCGAGATTGCGGAACGGATGCCAGGCCATCACGCGCCTCCCGTCCCGGTGGCCGGCGTGGTCCGCCGGTACAACACGAGTTCCTGCAGACGGGCCCGGAGCCGCTCCGGCGTCAGGTCGCGTTCGATGCGCCCATCCACCGCCAGCGACACTTCCCCGCGTTCTTCCGAGACGACCACGGCCACGGCATCCGACTCTTCGGTCACGCCGATCGCAGCGCGATGCCGCGTCCCGAGCTCGCGGTCAAACGAGGGGCTGATGGTCAGCGGCAGGAAACACGCCGCCGCTGCCACGCGATGCTCCTGCAGGATCACCGCGCCGTCGTGCATCGGTGCGCCGGGCTGAAAGATGGTCGTGAGCAGGTCATAACTCACCGCCGCATCAAGCGGAATGCCGCTCTCCACGTAGTTGCGCAGGCCAATCTCACGTTCGATCACCATCAACGCACCCGTGCGGGCTTTCGCCAACAGGCCCGCGGCCGTGAGCACTTCTTCGATCGTCTCGTCGGATTCCTTTTCACCCGCGAGGTACCGGATGAACCGCGCGCGACCCAGATGCGACAGGGCGCGCCGGATGTCCGACTGGAACAACACGATCGCCGCAAAGCCGGCGTACACAAAGACGTTGCGGATGACCCAGTTCACCGTCTGAAGCGGGAACCGCCGTGACGCGTAAAACAGCAGCAACACCACGGCCGACCCGAGCGCCATCTGCGCTGCGCGGGTGCCGCGAATGAGTTTGAGTCCTTCGTAAATCAGGATCGAAACGATGAGGATGTCGACGACATCCCACCAGTTCACCGGAGGCCGCTGAAGTAGGGCGGTGAGCTGGTCCATGGGCACCGGTAGAGTATCAAATCCCGGCGTATCCCTCGACGATTGCGTCGGTCACCCGCACGACATCCACCATCGCCTTCACGTCGTGGACGCGGACGATGTGGGCGCCGAGCCAGATGGACGCGGCCACTGCAGCGGCAGTGCCCCAGACACGCTCGGCGGGGGGACGTTCGCCGAGGGCCAGTTGCAGGAAGGACTTGCGCGACGGCCCCGAGAGGATCGGCACGCCGAGTGCCGCCAGCTCCGGCAGGCCTGCCAGCGCCTGCATCGACTGCGCCGCACGTTTGGCGAACCCGAACCCGGGGTCGATGATGAGCCGCTCGCGGGGCACGCCGGCGGCCTCGGCCGCTGCCAGGCGCGCCGCCAACTCGTCGCGGACGTCCGTCACGACATCCGCATACACTGCCCGGTCGTACATGGCGGCCGAGCGGCCCCGGTGGTGCATGAGGATCGCGACCGCTCGATGGGATGCGACGACACCGGCCATCGCCGGGTCTGCGGCAAACGCAGTGACGTCGTTCACGATCGTCGCGCCAAGGTCGAGCGCGCGCGCCGCGATGTCCGCCTTGTAGGTGTCAATGGAGATGGGCACGGTCACGCGCCCACGCAGGCCTTCGAGCACCGGTCCGACGCGGCGCCACTCTTCGTCGGCCGGAAGCGGCTCCGCGCCGGGCCTGGTTGATTCCCCGCCGAGGTCCAACAAATCGGCGCCTTCGTCGACCATTCGCAGGGCATCCGCGATCGCGACGTCGGGATCGAGGCGTTCGCCCCCATCCGAGAACGAATCCGGCGTGATGTTGACGATGGCCATGACGAGCGTGCGCTCGCCGAGGGTGAGAACCTGTCCTGACGCCAGCGGAATCCGGAACGTCTGCCGGCGATGCACTACGCCTGCGTTGCGGGTTTCGGCATCGGCGCCACGAGTGGCGGCGTGGCGCGACCCGCGGCTTCCACCGGCGTGCCACCCACGGGCGGTGTCGGCAGATCTTCGAGGGGTTCGCCCTTGCAGATCTTTTTCACCTGATCCGCGTCGAGCACTTCGCGCAGGAGGAGTTCGTCGGCGATCTTGAGCAACACGGCCTTGTTTTCCGTCAGCACCGTGCGCGCACGATCGTAGTTGGTCAGCACGAACCGCTTCACTTCCGAGTCAATGCGAACCGCCGTTTCCTGGCTGTAGTCCTGCGACTTCGAAATCTCGCGGCCCAGGAACACCTGCTCGTCGCGTTTGCCGAACGTGAGCGGGCCCATCTCGTCGCTCATGCCCCACTCACACACCATGCGGCGCGCGAGTTCCGTGACACGTTCGAGGTCGTTGCCCGCGCCGGTCGTGAGCGCGCCGTTCGTGATCTCCTCCGCGATACGGCCGCCGAGCAGAATCGCCAGCTGGTCCATGAGGTAGTCGCGCGAGTAGTTGTGCTTCTCCTCGGTGGGCAGCTGCATCGTCAAACCCAGCGCCATGCCGCGCGGGATGATCGTGACCTTGTGAATCGGATCCGCGTGCGGCAGCAGCACCGCGAGCAGCGCGTGGCCGGCTTCGTGAATCGCCGTGACGCGCTTTTCGTCCTCGGTGATGACCATCGAGCGGCGCTCGGCGCCCATCAGGACCTTGTCCTTCGCGTGCTCGAAGTCCGCCATGCGGACGACCTTCTGGTTGTAGCGCGCGGCGTTGAGGGCCGCCTCGTTCACCAGGTTGGCCAGGTCGGCACCACAGAAGCCGGACGTGCCGCGTGCAATCACGCTGATGTTCACATCGTCGGCCAGCGGAATCTTCTTGGTGTGGACCAGCAGGATGCCTTCGCGACCCTTGAGGTCGGGACGGTTCACCACGATGCGGCGGTCGAAACGACCGGGACGCAGCAACGCGGGGTCGAGCACGTCGGGCCGGTTGGTGGCCGCGATGAGGATGACGCCTTCGTTCGATTCGAAGCCGTCCATCTCGACGAGCAGCTGGTT
>CAZLJG010000122.1:0-8920 GCA_964559545.1 uncultured Solibacteraceae bacterium
CATGGCCCCGACCGAAATTCTCGCGGACCAGCACTACCTGACGATTCGGCGGTTGCTTGATCGGTCACGGTTTCGCGTGGCCTCACTGACTGGTAGTCTGACTGCCGCGAAGAAGCGTGCGGCCCTGGCCGAAATCGCGAGCGGCACCACGCATCTGGTGGTTGGGACACACGCGCTCGTTGAAGGCGCGGTGGAGTTTCGGGACCTCGGCCTCGTCATCATCGACGAACAACATCGGTTCGGCGTGTTGCAGCGGGCGACGCTGCGTGAGAAGGGGCAGAAGCCGGATGTGTTGGTGATGACCGCCACGCCGATTCCCCGCACACTGGCGCTCACCGCATTCGGCGACCTCGACGTCTCCGTGATTCGCGGATTGCCGCCGGGCCGTCAACCCATCAGGACACTCGCCAAGCCCGAGACCCGGCGCGATGAGGTCTACGCGCTGGTCCGACGGGAACTGGAGCAGGGCCGGCAGGCGTACGTGATTTATCCGCTGGTGGATGAGTCGGAGAAGGTCGATCTGAAAGCGGCCACCGCCATGTTCGACACGCTGCAGCGGGACGTGTTCCCGGAGTATCGCGTGGCCTTGCTGCACGGACGCATGAAGGCCGACGAGAAGGAACAGGTCATGGCCGCGTTCGCCCGCGGTGATGTGCACGTCCTGGTGGCGACGACCGTCGTGGAAGTCGGCGTGGACGTCGCAAACGCCACGCTGATGTTGATTGAACATGCCGAGCGTTTTGGCCTCTCGCAATTGCATCAGCTGCGCGGCCGGGTGGGACGCGGCGCGCATCCCTCCACCTGTATCCTGCTGTACCAATATCCCGTCACCGAGCAGGGGAAGTCGCGCATCGATGCCCTGACGGAAACCACCGATGGCTTCGTGATTGCCGAGCGGGACCTCGAGATTCGTGGCCCCGGCGACTTCTTTGGGACGCGACAGTCAGGACTGCCGACCCTGCGGGTGGGGGACCTGGTGCGTGACCACGTGCTGATGGAAGAGGCTCGTCGTGCCGCCGTGTCGTGGCTCGATGACACCGCGCGCGCGCGCCCGCTGGTGGAATACCTGTCGTCGCATTGGGCCGAACGGTTCGGTCTGGTGGGAGTCGGGTAGTGCGGGTCATCGCCGGACAACTCAAGGGACGCCGCCTGATGGGGCCGGAGAACGACGACGTCCGGCCGACGTCGGATCGATTGCGCGAGACGCTGTTCAACGTCCTGGGCCCCTCGGTCAGCGGCGCGCGCGTGTTGGATGCGTTTGGCGGCACCGCCGCGGTGGCGATTGAGGCCATCAGTCGCGGCGCCGTCTCGGCCGTCGTCTACGAAAACGCCCCAAAGGCGGCGAAGGTTGCGCAGGCCAACATCGACCATTGCGGCGTGGCGGACCAGTGCCGACTCATCCGCAGTGACTTCCTCCGTTCCACTGGTGCCGCGGGCTTCGATCTCGTGTTTGTGGATCCACCCTACGACATGGCCGGGCTCGACGAGGCGCTGGCGGTCGCCGTGAGCCATCTGGCAGCTGATGGACGGCTTATCTTCGAGCATCGGCGGTCCCGCCCGTCGCCCGAGGTGATTGGAGACCGTACACGAGTTCGTGTGCTCGAAGCAGGGGATAGCGCGTTATCCTTCTACCGGTAGCCATGTCCCAGTCACGGATCGCGCTGTTTCCAGGCTCGTTTGACCCGATCACCGAGGGCCACCTCGATCTGATTCGCCGGGCCGCGCGCCTGTTTGACCGGGTCGTCGTCACCGTCCTGATCAATCCCGCCAAGCAGTCGCTGTTCACAGTGGATGAACGCGTGGACCTGATTCGCGAGGCGTGCGCCGGCATCACCGGTGCCGGTCACATCGAAGTGGATGCGTTCGGCGGCTTGCTCGTGGACTACGCCCAGCGCGTCGGCGCGGTGGCGATTGTGCGAGGGCTGCGCAGCTCGACCGACTTTGAATACGAACAGCCGATGATTGCGATGAACGCGCACCTCGCGCCGGGGATCGACACGGTGTGTCTGCTCGCGTCGGCGCAACATGCCCACATCAGTTCGAGATTGGTGAAGGAAGTGGCCTCGCTGGGAGGCTCCGTGACCGGCATGGTGCCTCGCGCAGTGGAGAGCCGCTTGCTCGCGCGGATCAAGAAGGGATAACGAACACGCATGGATTCCAGCCGGTTGGCAGAACGGATGCGGCACATCGGGGCGTCGCCGACGATGAAGGGGACGGCCGCCGCGGAGAAACTGCGCCGCGAAGGCGTGGATGTCGTGGATCTCGGGGCAGGGGAGCCGGACTTTCCGACGCCGGCACATGTCTGTGCCGCCGCCCACGCCGCAATTGATGCCGGGCGCACGAAATACACCTCGAACGTCGGCATCCTCGAACTGCGCCAGGCGGTGGCCGCGCGGTATCAGCTCGACTACGGGATCACCTACACGCCTGATGAAGTCGTGATCTGTGCCGGCGGCAAGCAGGCGCTGTTCCACGCCGCGCTGGGCTTGTTTGGCCCCGGCGACGAGGTCATCACCCACATCCCCGGATGGCCGACAATCGTCGAGCAGATCAAGCTCGCCGGTGCCACGCCTGTGGTCGTGACGACGCACGCGGAGACCGGCTTTGTGCCAACCGCCAAGGGGCTGCTCAGTGCTGCGACCGCGCGCACACGGGGCATCGTCATCAACAGTCCGGGCAATCCCACCGGCGCCCTGTTGAGTGAAGCGGACGCCCGCGTCCTCGCCAAAGAAGCGGCCGCCAACGGCTGGTGGATCGTGGTGGACCTCTGCTACGAACGTCTCATCTACAACAACGTTGCGCACAGCCTGCCGGGCATTTTTGCCGAAGCGATGCGCGATCGACTCGTGCTGGCGGGATCGACATCGAAGGCCTATGCGATGACCGGCTGGCGTCTCGGCTGGGCTGTCGGACCGAAGCCTTTCGCCCAGGCAGCGAACGCGTTGCAGAGCCACTCGACGTCCAACGCGAGTTCGATCACGCAGCACGCCGCGCTGGCCGCTTTGACGGGGCCGCAGCAGTGCGTCACCGACATGCTCAACGAGTACCAGCAGCGTCGCGACCAGGTGCTCGAGTGGCTGAAGGAAGAACCCCGCCTGCGCGCCGTGGTGCCGCAGGGCGCGTTCTACGTCTTCCCGGACATCAGCGACTTCCTGTCGCCGGACGGCTACCGCACGTCGCTGGAATTCTGCGATGCGTTGCTGGCCGAGGAGTTTGTCGTCACGACGCCCGGTGAAGCGTTTGATGCACCGGGGTTCATGCGCCTGTCCTACGCCACATCGCTGGAGCGGTTGCGCGAAGGTGTGACCCGACTCATCCGGTTCGCGCGCAAGCACGCACCGAAATAACCCGTGGCCGTCGCCTCCGACATCGTCTCGCGTCTCGTCGCTATTGTCGGCGCCGAACACGTGCGCGTGGACGATGCGACGCGCGTGGCCTACGGTGTGGACGCGCTCAAACAGGGACATCCGGCTGATGTGGTCGTGACGCCTGTGACCACCGCCGAAGTGTCGGCGGTCGCGCGCCTGTGTCACGAGACCCGCACACCACTGGTGCCTCGCGGTGCCGGCACCGGGTACACCGGTGGCGCCGTGCCCTCCCATGGCGGCGTGGTCATCAGCCTCGAGCGGATGAATCGGATTCTGGAGATCGACGAAGGCAGCCTGCTCGCCATCGTCGAGCCGCACGTGATCACCGGTGACTTGCAGGATGCGGTCGAGGCCGTCGGATTGTTTTATCCGCCCGACCCGGCGAGTCTGCGGCAGTCCGTCATTGGCGGCAACGTCGCGGAGTGTGCCGGTGGCCCGCGTGCGTTCAAGTACGGCGTGACGAAGCAGTATGTGCTTGGACTCGAAGCCGTGCTGCCGACCGGGGAAATCATTGAGACCGGCGGCAAGGTCGTCAAGAACGTCGTCGGTTACGACCTTACGCATTTGCTGGTGGGATCTGAGGGCACACTTGCGATCATCACGAAGGTGATCCTGCGACTGATTCCGAAGCCGCCGGTGCAGATCACCATGCGCGCGAGCTTCCCGAGTGTCCGCCACGCAGTGAACGCCGTAACCGGCCTCATTCGTGCGCGTGTTATTCCTGCGGCTCTTGAACTCATCGACGGCGATTCACTCGATGCGGTCGCGAGTTACTTGCAGGTACGGTCGCTGGCGCCTGAGGGCACTGCGGCCATTCTGCTGCTCGAGGTGGATGGCCTCTCGGCGCAGGTGCGCGAGGAAGCCGATCGCATTGAGTCTGCCTGTCTCGAGGCCGGAGCGACGGAGTTCCGCCGCGCGACCGACAATGCTGAACGCCAGGAGTTGTGGCGGGTGCGACGCGAAATCTCACCGTCGCTCAAGGTCATCACACCCCTGAAATTCAACCACGACGTCGTGGTGCCAAAGGCGCGCATCCCGGAGTTGTTCGAACTGGTGGACGTGCTGCGCGAGCGGTACCGCCTGCGCATCCCGTGTTTCGGTCACGTCGGTGACGGCAACATCCACGTCAACATCATGGTCACGCCCGGCGACGACGACGAAATCCGCCGCGCACATGAGGCCGAAGGCGACCTGTTCCGCGGCGTCGTCGCCATGGACGGCTCCATCAGCGGCGAACACGGCATCGGGTTCGCGAAGAAGAAGTACATGACGCTCGAGCTGTCCCAGGACGAGATCGACCTCATGAAACGCGTGAAGGCGGCGTTCGATCCGCACGGGATTCTCAACCCTGGAAAGATCTTTTAGGTTGGGTTTGGGTAAGGTTGGGTAAGGTTGGGTGAGGTTGGGTGAGGTTGGGTCTTATGGAGCACAGGGGCTTTAGCCCCTGTGGAGCTTCAGCCCGGCTGGGGTGACAACGATGCTGATGACTCTCGTATTGCTCGCGACTGCTGCTCTGCAATCCCAGCCCGCACCCCCGGTCCTCGTCGTATTCGAGACATCGCTCGGCTCCATCACCATCGAAGTGAACGTCGCCAAAGCCCCAGTGACGAGCGCGAACTTCCTGCAGTACGTGGATGGCGGGTGGTACAACGAGGGCCGGTTTCATCGCACGGTGCGGCCTGACACTGAGACGAACACGACACATCCAATTCAGGTGATCCAGGCATCGCGGCGGCGGACCGCACGTGGCGAAGGCCCCACGTGGCCGGCCGTGGCGCTCGAACGAACACGCGATACAGGCCTCACGCACGTTGACGGTGCCGTGTCCATGGCGCGCGTGGCGGGACGTCCCGACTCCGCTTCGAGCGACTTCTTCATCGCCATCGGGCCGCAGCCCGCCCTCGACTTCGGCGGCGCCCGGAATGACGACGGCCAGGGGTTTGCGGTGTTTGGGCGCGTGGTCTCCGGGATGGAAATCGTGAAGATGATCCAGGCCGCTCCAGTTCGCGCCGGCACGCAGACGTTGGAGCCGCCGGTGGCGATAATTCAAGCGCGGCGGAAGTAGTCCCGAAGTCCCGAAGTCCCGAAGTTCCGGAGTTCGGAATGGAGGCCGAAGCTTTAGCTTCGGCTTGACAGCCGACGGGCCGATCTCCATAATGCCGCTCCAGGCAGCAATATGGCCTTTCTGAAACGCGACCCGACCGCGACACTGCTCGGGGAAGTCGAGATGCTCGTGCTCCTGGCGGTCCTCAAACTGGGCGACGACGCGTATGCCGTGCCTATCCGGCAGACGATCCTCGACGATGCGGGCGTGGACTTGTCGCGCGGCACGGTCTACGTCGCGTTGGAGCGGCTCGAACGCAAGAGTTACCTCACGTCCATTTTCTCGGACCCGCAGGCCGTGCGCGGCGGCAAGGCGCGACGGTACTACCAGCTCAAACCACCAGGCATGACGGCGTTGAAGGCCGCGAAGTCGGCCGTTGATCGCCTCGCCGAAGGCACGGTGCTGGCGAAGGTTCGGAAGGGCTGACGCCGTGAAGTGGCTGATCCCACGCGCGTGGCGCGACACGGTGCTGCGCGACCTTGAAGATGAGGCCCGAGCCGATGGGCGAGGACGCCTGTGGTTGTGGTGGCGCGTCGCCACGGTGGGTGTGCGCCTGTATCCAGTTGTGAGTGGGGATTCCATGCTGACAGACCTGAAGTACGTGCTCCGCTCGCTCTGGCGCGCCAAAGCGTTCACGCTCGCGGCGGCCATCACCCTGGCCCTCGGTTTCGGCATCAACCTCACCGTCTTCAGCATCGTGGACCGCGCACTCTTCAGGCCCCTGCCGTTTGCGGATGAGGACCGGCTCATCATGATCACGCCGGAGGACCCTCGCACGAAGCAACGCTATGTGGCATTTCGGAAGGGCCTGTTCGTGGCGGCTCGGGAAGGGGTGCCGGCGATCGAGGACATGGCGTACGTCAGTTCCTTCCCGGCGTCACCATTTGTGATTCCTGACGACGGCGGCCCCCGACTCTCCCTCAGTGAGGCGTCGTTTAATGTGCTCGACGTCCTCGGGACGAGCGTGGTGGTGGGGAGGGGCTTCACGCGTGCCGACGCGGAGGCGCGCGCTCCCCTGGCCCTGCTCACATACGAAACATGGATGAGCCGATTCGGTGGGGATACGGCGGTGCTGGGGCGTCACATTGGCACCGGTAAGAACATCCGCACCATCGTGGGTGTGCTGCCCAGGGGATTCATCAAACCTGTCGTGCAGCACTCGGTCCGTTCCGATGGGCTAATCCTCGACGACGATTTGCTTGAAGGGGGACCGCTGACCGCGAATCTCTCGCCTGCTGTCGCGCGCCTCGCGCCAGGTGCGACGATCGCGATGGCACAGGCGCAACTGACGGCTGTCGCAGAGCAGATGGACGCACAACTGCGTGGTCCCGAGCAGGAGATTGGTCCTCGTGTGGCGGTGGATGAGCTTCGCGCCGGCATGTTTGCGTTGTCGTATCGCTACCTCTGGCTCGTCACGCTTGCGGCCACACTCGTCGGGTGTTTGACCGCGGCAAACCTCTCGGGCTTGCTGCTGGCCCGAGGGCGTTCGAGAACCCACGATGTGGCGTTGCGCGCGTCACTCGGCGCGACCCGGGCGCGCCTCTTGACGACTGAAGTTGCGCAGAGTCTCGCGATTTGCGCGATGGCCGGCGTCGCGGCGACCGCGGCGGTGGTGTGGTTCAGCGATCGGTTGCTCGACCTTGTGCCGATGTACCTCAAGGCCTATGTAGTGACGGGTGTGGACGGGCGCGTGATGGTGTACGCCGCGCTGGTCGTGCTGGTGAGTGGGTTGGTGGCTGGACTGCTCCCCGCATGGACGGCCTCGCGCCGTGGCCTGGTGGTGGTTTTACAGATGGGCGCTGGTGGGCCGGCACATACACGCGCGGCTCGGCTTGGTCGTGCGGTGCTGGTGTTTGAGGCTGCGGCTGGCGTCGTGCTCGTGGCAGGGGCGGCGATCGCACTGCGAAGTTTCCTCGGATTGGCCACTGCTGACCTCGGCTAGTCCGCGCAGGGCTTGCAGGAGGTACGGATCAGTCCATCCGGAGACCGTCAGGGTGGCGACAAGGCGGCAGAACTCGCGCGGTACCGAGGTGTGTTGGATGCGCTGCGTGAACGACCGGGAGTCGTCGCCGCCGGCGGGAGTGACAGCACGCCTGGGAGTGGAGCTACCGCGATGAGCGGCGCCACGTGGAACGGCGTCGTGAGGGCCGGCCTGTGGCGCATCACGGAGGGCTGGTTGGAGACCATCCAGTTATCAGTCGTGGCAGGGGAGCCGATCCGGCGCATTGATGTGGATGAGGCGCGGCCGGTTGCGATCGTGAGCGAGACCATAGCTCGCCGGCTCTGGCCTGGAGTTCCGAATGGCGACGTGCTCGGTCGGTTGCTCGAGGCCGAAGACCAGCCGTCGCGCCGTGTCATTGGCGTGGCGGCTGATATTCGGGACAATCCGCTGCGGGCTGCGGAGCCGCGCGTGTATGTGCCCATCACACCCGATCAGTTCTGGTTTCTGGATCTCGCCGTGCGCGCCGACCCCGTGGTGCTGGATCCGGGAGCTCTGGTCAGTGAGATCGGTGGACGCTTCGGCGTGACAACGTTCGAAGTACGACCCGCGGGCAGCAGCATCGCCGCTGCGTTACAGCAGCCACGAGTGCAGGCGGTGATCTTTGCCAGCTTCGCCGTGGTTGGGCTCCTTGTGGCGGCAGTCGGGCTGTTCGCCGTGCTCTCGTTTGATATCGCACTCAGGCGCTATGAGCTCGGCGTCCGCGCCGCGTTGGGCGCCTCGGCGTCACACATTCGATTGCTGGTGATTCGCGGTGCCTTGGCGCCCGTGCTGCTCGGCGTGGCGATCGGCCTGGCGGTGTCCTACGGAGTGGCCGGGATGATCGAAGCCCTCGTGTTCGACGTGGACGTCCACGACCCAGGCACGTTGACCATCGTGGCCGGGACGCTGCTCGCGACCGCACTGGCGGCCGCCTGGCTTCCAGCCCGTCGCGCCAGCCGCATCGACCCCGCCGTCGTGCTGCGCACGGAATAGTGCCCCAGGACCCCCGGACCCCTGGACCCGAACCCGGGACTCCGGACCCTGGACCACGTGCGACTCCGATAAGATGGCTGGATGCCTGTCGTCGCCATAGTCGGAGCGTCGAGTGATCGCCGCAAGTTCGGAAACAAAGCCGTCCGGTCGTTCCGCCAGCAGGGGTACACGGTTGTGCCCATCCATCCGTCCGCGGAGGAAATCGAGGGGGAGAAGGCCTACGCCAGCGTGCTCGATTATCCGGGGCCGATCGATGAAGTCAGCCTGTATGTGCCGGCCGAAATCGGGATGAGTGTGGTCGAGGACATCGCCCAGAAGGGGATTCCCATCGTGTGGCTCAACCCCGGAGCCGACGAACCCCAGGTGGTGACCAAAGCCCAGACCCTCGGCCTGAACCCCCGGGTGGCCTGTTCCATCCTGGGCATCGGGGACTCCCCGGTTAGATACTGAAGCTCGTCGGTCCAGGGGTCCAGG
>CAZLJG010000123.1:0-8864 GCA_964559545.1 uncultured Solibacteraceae bacterium
CGGCGGGCCTCTGCCCGGAGTACCTCGTCGCCCAGGGCCGTCAGCCGGTAGTACCGACGCCGACTGTCCTCGCCTCTTCCGGCCGCTGACGGCAGAGATGCCTCGACGAGCGACTCGTCCACGAGGCGCTGGAGGAGCGTGTACAGCGTCCCGGTCCGGAGCTTCACCTGCCCGCCGGACCGTTCCTCCACTTCCTTGATGATCGCGTAGCCGTGCTTGTCCTCATCGGCCAAGGCCAGCAGCACGTGGAAGGCGAACGGTGTAAGTGGAAGAAATGAAAGGGGATTGCCGTCTGATGTCGCCATGAAGACCTCACTAGATAGAAATTCAATACATTTTCTATCGGTGCATCTGACAAAAGACTGCAGGAAAAGGTTGGGTAGGTGGCGTGGGTGGCGTGGGTGGCGTGGGTGGCGTGGGTGGCTTGGGGTTGGGTACGTAGGGCGCGCTGAACTTGAGCGCGCCAACCAACCGCCCATCCGCCCACTTGCCAATCCGCCCAGTTGAGCTATTCCGCCTGACGGTATACCGTGTGCCGGACATGGGCGCACAAACGATGACTCCGCAGGTGTTTCAGATTCTGCTGACCCTTTCTGAAGGGCCGAGGCATGGCTACGCGATCATCACGGATATTCGCGATCGAACCGCGGGGCAGATGGATCTGACGCCGAGCACCCTCTATGACGCGTTGG
Organism: uncultured Solibacteraceae bacterium; assembly: GCA_964559545.1. Lineage (GTDB taxonomy): Bacteria > Acidobacteriota > Vicinamibacteria > Vicinamibacterales > SCN-69-37 > SYFT01. Next base: position 693 of record CAZLJG010000123.1, read on the forward strand.
CCCGGTTGTCTGATCAAGGCCTCATTGCGGAAGCTGCCGCACCGCCCGACGCGCCAGCCGCCGAATCCAGGCGCCGCTACTACACGCTCACCCGATCAGGTCGGGACGCCGCGCAGGAAGAGACGGCGCGGCTCACGCGACTGGTCTACATGGCCAGAGCGAAGAACTTCCACGTCTAGCTGGGCGACAGCGCAGTTGGGGGATGGGCAGTCTACTCGCGGACGCGAGTCGCGGCCTGGACCTTGAGGACAGTGGCCCAGTTGCGAGTCGTGATGGCGTCCTTGCCGATGGCATCAAACGCTTTGAGGGCCTTGCTGGCCAGCACGCCGCCGGGGCTCCAGACGTACGCCGCGCGGTTGGTCACCGCCAGGCTTTCGTCGCCCCAGTTCTCGGTCGACAGCGCGCGGGCTGCGAACAGCACCTTCTGGTCCATCACAAAGCCCACGAGGAACTTCGAATGGTCCGTGGCGAGCTTGCTGATGGGGTTTTCCCGGATGATCGAGTCGAGGTCAGTGGCGGTCAGGACCAGGGTATTCGCCGTGAAGCCGTGCCGGGTCTCAAGGGCTTCCTGAATGCGAGCCGCGATGGTCCATTCCGCAGCCTTCTTCCCCTTGAAAACCACGTTGCCGGTGTTGAGCACCGTGCGTACGTCCTCATACCCGAGACGCTCGATAAGGGCCTTGAGGTCCTCCATCGAAATCCGCTTGGCCTTGCCGACGTTGATACCGCGAAGGAGCGCGACGTAATAAATCATCGATAAAAGCTGCTCTAGTTTACTACGAGGGCCCTTCGGGCTGCCGCGTTCATCGAACGGTCACCCCAATGGCGTCACTCACCGCCCGGGGCCCCTTGGCGTCGGACGGGCGATTGACCACCTTGCCCTGCACGACCATCGTCGAGGATCCGCCACCGTCCAGATTGAGCGCGTCTGTGAGTTGGAGGCGGTCGGCCAACCGCTGCAGGTCACTGAACGCCATGCCGACACTGGTGGTCTGCCGTCCGTCCACGACCACCAGCCAGATATCCCCCCGACGGTCCACCCCGATCATCGTGCGCGGGTGCCGGGTATTCACAAAGTTGGGACCGCTGAGGCGCTCGGCCTCCCACGACGTGATCTGTTTCCCCCGCACGCGCAACAAACCCGCGCCATTCACCACATGGTCAGCGGTGCTGAGGCGTTCCGTCTCGAGCCCGTTCACGGTGGTCCAATGAGTGTCCACCGTCACCGGGGTGTCGAGCTGGAGGAGTTTGAGTTCCTCTGGAAGTTCAAGTCCTCCGTACGACAACACCAGGCCATCCGCAGGAATCGGAGTACTCCCGGAGTTCGTCCGGATGTCGGTGACCTTCAGGGGCGACCCGCGCAAGACCCACTCGACGCCATTGCCGGCCGTGTCCGTGTTGGCGTGATACTTGGGGGTGTACAGCATCAACTTGCCGCGCGCACGCGTGGTATCCACGCCGTCGACGCCCATCACCTTCGCCTGATCGTCGGCGCCGATGCGGAGGTCCACGCGCGCGCTGATTTGGTCGAACGCGAGTTCAGTGCGTCCCTCAACAGGAGACCAGATGCCGACGGCGCCTTTGGTGACCGGAGTGTCACTGACGAGCACTCCGGCGACCTTGAGCAGGCCGACGGGCTCCCCGTTGTTCACGTTGAAGAACCCGGCGTTCACGGCCGCGACGGACTTGGCGCGCACCGCCATCTCCAGCACGGGCTCGGCGTACATCACCTGATCGTTCGACAGCAGGCTGGTCAGCCGCGCACGCTGAGGATCGAGCTTGAGCAACGAGACTTGTACCGGGCCGGCAGGATCCACCAGCGTCGAGTCGGTGGACGTATGGAAGGTCACGCCCGGCGCAATCGTCTCGCCCTGGCTTAACCATCCGCCCTGGGCCACCGAGGACTGCAGCCCGCACGCCAGCGACACGCTGACGATCGCCGTGGCGACAAGGGGAGCAAACCAGGGGCGACGATTCATGGGGATAGGGTCTATTCTTTCACGCGTCATGCATCGCCGCACCTTTCTGACCACTGCCACCCTGCCGTTTCTCGTACCAGCGACCAATGGCCTGTTTTCGGCCACATCCCTTCAGACGCCGGGTGTCATCAGGCCGGCTCGGCTGCAGCCAGGGGACACGGTCGGTCTGGTGACCCCGGCCACAGCCACGTATCAGCAGGAAGAACTCGACATTGCGCGGGAATCACTCGAGGGGCTCGGGCTCAAGGTGGCCATTGGCCAGCACGTGCGGGACCGCCACGGGTCACTCGGCGGACGCGACGCCGACCGCGCGGCGGATCTGAATCGCTTTTTTGCCGACCGCAACATCAAGGCAATCCTCCCCACCCGCGGTGGCTGGGGCACGGCGCGACTACTGCCACTCCTCGACTTCGACGTGATCCGCCGCAATCCGAAAATCCTGATGGGTTTCAGTGACATCACGGCGCTGCTCAACGGCATTCATGCCCGCACAGGGCTCGTCACATTCCACGGCCCGAACGCCGGTGGTCGCTGGGACGAGTTCTCGGTGGACTACGTGCGCCGCATCCTCTTCGGAGGAGAGTCGGTGACATTCGACAATCCGAAAACCACGAGCGATCGCAACGTGCTGACGCAGGTCGAAAACCGCATCCGGGTGATTACACCTGGTCAGGCTTCGGGACGACTGCTGGGTGGCAATCTGACCGTACTCACAGCCATCCTCGGCTCGCCGTACGTTCCGAACTTCGATGATTCCATCCTGTTCCTGGAGGACGTGGGCGAGGACTGGTACCGCGTCGATCGCATGATGACGTCCCTGAAGCTGGCCGGCATCCTCCCGAAGATCCGCGGCTTCATCTTCGGCACGTGTTCAGAGTGCGGTCCTGGCGAGGGCTTCGCGTCACTCACACCCGAGGAAATCTTCAAGGACCACATCGCGCCCCTCGGCGTCCCGGCGTGGAGCGGCGCCATGATCGGCCACGGGCACGCGCAGTGGACCTTGCCCGTCGGCGCGCGCGTGAGCATCGACACCAGCACTGGCACAGTGAGGATGCTCGAAGCAGCGGTGAGTTAGCCTCGCAGCGCAATGATGGGATCCACTCTCGCGGCGCGCCGCGACGGGATCCACGCGGCGAGCAGGCCGGTGACGACGAGCAGTGTGGCCGTGCCGGCATAGACCATCGGATCCCCGGGTTCGACGCGGAAGAGGAACGTTTCGACGAGACTCGACAACGCGAACGCGCCCGCGAGGCCGACAGCGAGGCCCACTGCCACGTACGCCATCGCGCGCGTAAGCATCATGCCCAACACCCGCCGAGGCTGGGCGCCCAGAGCCATGCGCACACCGATCTCCTGTGTGCGCTGCTCCACGACGTAGGCCATCACGCCGTAAATTCCCACGGCAGTGATCACCACACCGAGAATGCCAAAGATCGACAGCAGCATCATGTTGAAGCGGCGCTGCGCGATCAGCCCTCCAAACAACATCTCCATCGTCTTCGTCTCGCCGAGCACGAGGTCCGGCGCGATCTCCAGCAGCGCTGCACGCACGGCGGGCGCCACATCCTCAGCGCGACCTGCGGTCTTGATGACGAGGTCAACGCCGAACATCGACTTCGGCGTGAGCGGCTGATACGCCTCGGGGCGCACTTCCGACTCCGGACCACCGAGCCGGACACTCGCAACAACTCCGACGACTGTGCGCTCGCCGCTGATGTTGATGCGGGCACCGATGGGATCCACGTCGCCGAGGTACACCTTCGCCGCCACGTCATTCAACACCGTCACCGGCGCTCCAGTGCGGTCAGCCTCTTCCAACAGGCGGCCACGGAGCAGCTGGATCCCCACGGTCTTGAAGTAGTCCGTGGTGACATTGCGCGTGTCCACTGACTCGGCATCCTCGAACTTCTTGTCCTTGCCAGGCACGGTGACGTTCGTCCGGCTCCAGCTTCCCGACAGCGGCAGTCCATTGGCAATCCCGCCAACACTCACCACGCCAGGGATCTGTCTGACGCGCTCGACGGCCTGAGGCACCAGGAGTTCAGCGCGGGCCATGCCCGCTTCGCGCTGCACGGGATCGCTGAAGACAAACGGCGGATAGACCGGCACGGTCAATACATTCTTATGATCGAGGCCGATGTTGATGCTGGTCAGTCGCACGAAGCTTGAGACAAACAGGCCGGCCCCAACAAGCAGGATGACTGCCAGCGCCACCTCCGACATGACCAGCGCCGTACGAAGCCACTGGCGCCCGACACCGGCCGTCTGTGACCGGCCACCATCACGCAGCACACCTGTCAGATTGGGCCGCGTGAGCTGGAACGCGGGCGCAAGGCCACACAACAACCCGGTGGTAACTGCGGCCGTCGCGGCTGCGGCCAGCACGCGGAAATCGAGACCGATGTCACGTGCCCGAGGGAGATTTGTCGGCAACGCGGACTTGAGAATCGCCACGCCCCAGTACGCGACGATCACCCCGAGCGCGGTACCGATCGCGGATAACACAAGACTCTCGATCAGGAAACCTCGAATCAGTTGCCAGCGCGAGGCGCCGAGTGCCGAGCGAATGCCGACGTCGCGGCTGCGCGCCGTTGCGCGCGCCAGATACAGGTTGGCTACGTTGACGCACGCAATCAACATCACGAACGCCACCGCGCCGAGCAACATGAGCATCCACGCGCGGACTCGGCCTACGAGCGACTCGTGCAGCGTCCGCACACGAATCTCGCGCGTCGGATTCCACTGCGGGTACTTCTCCTTGATCCCGGCCTGAATCGCGTTCATCTCCTGCTGGGCCTGCTCCACCGAGGCGCCCGGCTTCAAACGTCCCACCACGAGCAACCCGTAATTGCGGCTGTTGCCCCGAATCTTCTGGCTCTCGGGCACCACGTACGGCACCCACATCTCCGCGGGACGGGTCGCGCCGACGGGATATTCGAATCCTTCAGGCATCACGCCGAGGATCTCCCACGTGCCCGTATCAAACTTCATCGTCTTGCCGACCACGTCCGGAGCGCCGGCAAATCGCCGCTGCCAGAGGGCGTGACTGATCACCGCCACCTTGTGGTTGCCGTCGACCTCGTGTTCTGTGGTGAAGAGGCGACCCGTCTGCGGCTGCACACGCAGGAGGGCGAACAGATTCGACGTCGTGCGGGTCGTCGGCAGGCTCTCGGGAACGCCGCCGTCGCGCACCGTGAAGCCGCCTCCACCTGTCGTCGCCGCCAAGCCCTCGAAACTTTTTTGACCGGCCGCCCAGTCCACGTAATCGGGCGCGGTGGTGTGCCCACCGACGAACCCGTCCGGCCGCGTGTCGATGTCGGCCACCGAGACCAGTCGATCGGGCTCCACAAACGGCACATTGCGGAGGACCACACCATCAACGACCGAGAAGATGGCCGTCGTGGCGCCGATGCCCAGGGTCAGCACGATCAGGGCCACCGCCGTGAACGATGGCGCCGACCGCAAGGCGCGAAGAGCGTTAATCAGGTCAGAGCGCATGGACCTTAGACGACAACCAGGGGTCCATGGTTAGAAGTCCTAGCGGATCACGACACGTGTCACAACGGCGCCTTCGAGGATGGCGTCGAGGTGTTCGATGCCGCTCACAATGCGGGCAAACACTGTGTAGTCGTGGTCCAAACGCGGGACGTCCACAAGATCAAAGAAGATCTGGGTGTCGCCGGTGTCGTACCCGCGCGTGGAGATGCCGAGGGCCCCCCGCGTGTGTGACTCGAGGCCCACGTCGTCGCGCATGAACCTGTCGTCGCCGACGTATTCGTTGGCGCCCGGACTCAGGCCCTGGACGACGAAATTGGGCACGACGCGATGGAACGTGAGGCCGTTGTAGGCCCCGGACTTCGCGCGACTGACAAACCGTGCCACGGTCATTGGGGCGTCCGCAGTCAGGAGCGAAATCGTGATGGTGCCGCCGCCGGCCATCACGATGTCGGCCTGACGGGCCGTCAACGCGTCGCGCAGTTCAGCCACTGACGGCTGCACGGGGTACCGGTACTGTCGCGGGCGCGCGGGCACATCCACCTTGGCGGTCGTGAACGCACGCACCGCGGCGGCCCGAACGGCTGTATCCCAATCACTTGTCCATTCTGCGAGTTCACCCACACGAGTGGGCCCCAGCAATTCGGTCAGGCGTTCGACGATGGCGACACGGGGGTCGCGGGAGGTATCCGAGCCGTGTGCCGTGAGGCGACGCAGAGACGTGAAGAGTGCGGGCACGGTGTCTGCGTGCTGGGATGCCGCGAGGGCCCGTGCGGCGGCCCGCACGAGTTGATGGTCATCACTCTGCAGGGCGGCGATCGCGGCTGCCGGAAGATCCGGGCTCTTGAGTCTGGCCAGCGCGTCGATGGCGGCGGTGCGGACGTTGGGGACAGAGTCCTTGCTCAGCGCCAACGCGACGGTGGGGTTATTGATCGCACCGGCGATGGTGGCCACCGTCGCACGCACCTGCCACGTGGCATGTGTGCTCGCGGCCTGAAGTCGTTTCTGCGCATCCGCCGGCGCCAGGCGCGCCAGCGTCGTCAGCGCGCGGGCTGGTCGATGCCACGTCGCCGTGCGAGCGGGATCTCCGAGCTGATCCGCAACCGGCGTCACCGCCGCGATGACCGCCGGGAGATCTCCACATCCCGTCGTCACGCCGTCCATCGCCTGAAGGCTGACAAGTGAGGCGGCGTCGTTCATCGCCGTCACGAGCGGGCCGCAATCGCGCACGGTCTGCAAACCACGCGCGAACGTGCGCACGGCTTCGATGCGCACGTGCGTCTGGGTGTCGCTCATCAGCGCGATCACCGACGGCCGCAGGCGGTCGATCGCGGGATTCATCATCTGGGCTGCAATGCGGCGCACCTGCCAGTCCGGATCAGTCGCCGCCTCGAGCATCGTGGTCGTCTCGGTGTCCCGTGCCACTTGGAGCGCGGTCATCGAGAGACGACGCAAACGCGCGAGGGTCTCGGCGGCCGCGCCTGTGGCCGTGCGCCCAAGCCCTGAAATATCACGGAGGCGCGCCCGCGCCGGCTCAGTCAGTGGTCGCCTCGGATTTCGTCGTGCGAACGACTCCAACCCCTTGGCAGCCCCCAACAACCGGGCGGGAGATCCGGAGGCTTGTGACACAAGCAGTTCCTCCACGGTCGCGAGTTCCGACGCGTCGTGACGCATCCGGCCGATTGTCGCCAGAATCACCGCGACCACCTCGTCGTCGGTCTCCTTCTCGAGTCGATCGCTGAGCCGTGTGCGCGCCTCGGTGACTTCGGCGGCGGTGGGAGGTTCGTCGTCCCGCAGATCGGATCGAGTGCCCGACAGCGCCTGACCGACCGCATTGACGGCTTCACGACGAACGACTGGAGACGCGTCCTCCAGCATCTTGTAGATGCGCGGAGCCATGGCCGGAGCTCCGAGTCGGCCGAAGGCCTGAACGGCGAGCCGGCGGAACTCGACGTCGCGGGATGCTGCCGCCTGTTCGAGCAAAGCGAGGTCTCGCTCCTCTAGATGGGTGGCTCCGTGCTCCCCGATGCGACACGGACTGAACAGTCGGCGATCGGCGGCCAGGATGATGTGTTCCCGGCTGAGCTGATGAGGCGCGGCAAGCTCAGCGTCGGTGCCACACGTCTGGATGGGCGCCGGCGACGTGACCGGTTGCGGGACGAGGAGAGAGACCACGGCCACGGCAGCGCCAAACGAGAATGCGTTCATAGCCGCGCATCTTACCCCCAGCGCGCAGCTCGTTGGATAATCGACGCCATGAAGCTTCGACAAGTCGTTCTGACACTCGCTTTGTCCCTCCTGCTCGTGGCGCCGGGCGCCGCCCAGGTGCAGGTTGCCGGCAATTCGCCCGAGGCGATGCTTGAGTCCATCACGCGTCTGCAGATGCGCGAGACGGCCGGTTCGCTTTTCGACAACGTTGTGGCGATGCTCCAATCGCGATATGTCGATCAGGAGTTCCGGACCAAGGAACTGCCGGCGCTGGTGACCCGGTACCGCAGGCAGGCGGACGCCGCAAAGACGGTGCCCGAGCAACGCGCGGTGGTGCATCAACTGCTCAGCCACGTCCCAGCCTCCCACCTGGGTTTGATGTCGACGTTCTCGCACCGTGCAGTCATGGCTGACCTTCTCCGGGTCGCGTACGCCAACTTCGGATTCCAGGCGATCGGCGCGGGTGAACACCTCTACGCCGGGATGATTC
>CAZLJG010000124.1:0-1226 GCA_964559545.1 uncultured Solibacteraceae bacterium
GCCTCCACACGCCTGATGCAGCGGTGTACCTCGAAGGCCGCAACCTGCTGCTGATAACCAAGGCCGCGATTTGGTGCCGCCAGCACGACGTGGCCAGGCTGGTGATTGCCTCACTCGCCGGCAATCCGTTTCCGGATGCCACGACGGAGTTCTTTCAGGCCGTGTCGCGTGCGGTGAGCCTTGGCCTCGCGAATCCCATCGAGGTCGCGGCACCTTTCCTCAAACGAACCAAGGTGGAAGTGGTCGAGAGGGGCCTGGTACTCGGTGTCCCATTGGAACTCACGCTGTCGTGTATGAACCCAGGTCCCGATGATTCACATTGCCGCGCGTGCAGCAAGTGCCGGGAGCGGTGGGACGCCCTCAGTAATTGGTGAGACGAATCGACCCGTCGCCCGTGCGGAGTGTCAGCAGCTTTCCGCCGGTGCCGAGACGACCGCGCAGGGTGCCTTGCTCGCGAGTGCCGCCGACTTGATCGGCTAACTCAAGATCCGATCGCGCGCGATCGCCTGATCCGGGTTCCGCTTCGATGAGGGCGTTGAACCCATCTGGCAACTCCGCGACGATCGACCCATCACGGGTGGTGACCATCCAGTCGTCGGTCATGATCGCGCCGCGGCGCACCCGCAACACCACTGACCCGTCCCCTGACCGCACACGCAACGAGGACGGCACTCCGGTCACCCGCACCGTGCCATCGTCGGTCCTGGCCTCGACCAATCCAGCCACGTCTTCGATGCGAATGGAACCGTCGCCGGACTCCACGAGCAGCGTTCCAGACGTCTCTGTCGCGCGCACAGTGCCGTCGGTCGTCTTGATTTCGATGCGTCCGTCGATCCGATCCACGACGACGCTGCCGTCACCGGTCCGCGCGGTCACGTTCACTTTCCGCGGGGCGTTCACAATCAGGCGCGCCTGCGGGGATGTAAAGACGCCGATCCCGATATACCGCGAGGAACCGGAGTAGCGGACATCCACGTTGATGACGTTGCCCTTCTGCTCCGACGTGACCTGGATCTTGTCGACGATGTCCTTGTCCTGCGCGCGCTTTTCGATCCCAACCTCGATCTCGTTGCGATCCCAGCCTCGAACCTCAATCACACCATCAAAGGTGGAGAGGTTTAATGTGGCGATGCCGTCCACGACGAACTTCTTGTCGTCCCGCTCGATGTGCCCCTGATTATCGACATTCACCGAGCAGGCGGTGGACAGGATGATCGCGGCGGCAA
>CAZLJG010000124.1:1236-8836 GCA_964559545.1 uncultured Solibacteraceae bacterium
TGACCTGGAGAACTGCGAGGTCGGTATCAGGATCCTTGCCAATGACCTTGGCGAACAGGACGCGGTCATCATTCAGGCGCACCTTCACTACATCGGCCTGATCAACCACATGGTTATTGGTGAGGATGTGCCCCTGGTTATCGACGTTCACGGAACAGGCGGCCGTCAGCACCATGGCGCAGGCAAGGGTGGCTCGCATCATGCTGTACCTCTACGAGGGTTCATGGTTCATCGGTTCCTGGTTCATGGTGCGCACCCCGGCGATCCAGGTCTGAGCCACCTGCAGGCTGGCGGTCAGCACGGTGAGGTCGGCCATGTGGCCTGTCACGATGGCGCCCTGGGTGGTGAGGCCGAGTTCACGGGCCGGGGTGGTGGCACAGAGGGTGGCGGCGTCCAGGAGCGACTGACCGGCCCGGGTGACCAGCACGCCGAATACCTTGTCCATCGTGGCAATGCTCCCGGCAAATGTCCCGTCTTCGAGTGTGGCGGTGTCACCCACCGTAATGCGGCGGCCCCCGAGGGTGGCGCAGGCGCCACGGGGCAGGCCCGAGCCGGCAGTGCCGTCGGTAATCGCCATCACGCGGGAACGGCCCTTGGCGGCGATGGCCACGCGGGCCACGGCCGGGTGCACGTGGAATCCGTCGCCGATGATCTCTGCCGCCACTTCCTCGCGCTCGAGCACGGCCCCAACAAGACCAGGGTCTCGATGGGTCATCGGTGACATTCGGTTGAACAGATGCGTCGCGTGCTGGGCACCAGCCTCAATGGCCTCAATGGCCTGCTCATACGTCGCACCCGAGTGCCCCAGCGAGACCCGTATACCCGCCGCGCGCGCGGCTCGAAGCAGATCCATCCCGCCGGGGATTTCGGGGGCCATGGTTAGAATGCCGACGTCAGGGCGGAAAATGAGCTCGGAGGCGATTTTCGAAGAAATCGCCTCCGAGCTCGAACTCAGCCACTCCAGTGGCTGGGCGCCGCGGTAGTCGGGATTGATGTACGCGGACTCGAGATGGGCGGGCAACACGCGCGCGGACATCGGATCGCGCTGCATGCGCGCCTCGCCGACGGCCGCGAGGAACGAGGCGAGCGTCTCCGGCGAACACGCAACGGAAGTGGGACAGAACGCCGTCACGCCAAACCGGGGCAACTGTCGCGCCACTGCGCGCACCGATGACGCATCGTCCATCACGTCCACGCCGAGCACGCCGTGGACGTGCACGTCGATGAAGCCGGGCACGATGATGTGCCCTGACAGATCGTGACGGACCTCGCCCGGTCCCACTTCGCGCGGACCCGCAATCAGGTCAACGATGCGGTCGCCTTCGATGACGATGGTGAGGTTGGAGACGACGCGGTCGGGCAGCACCACGTCGGCGCCGCAGAGCAACACACGCGGCGCCATGGTGTCTTTACACGCCCATGGCGTGGAAGCCGCCGTCCACAAGCAGGACTTCGGCCGTCACTGCACGACCAGCCGGTCCCAACAGGAAGACCGCCGCATCGGCGACTTCGCTGGTTTCGACGGTGCGGCGCAGCGGCGCGCGATCGCGATAGGTCTGCAGGATGCTCGAGAAGCCCGAGATGCCGGCCGCCGCCAGCGTCTTGATCGGTCCGGCCGAGATCGCGTTGACGCGAATGCCCTGCGGGCCGAGGTCACTCGCGAGGTACCGCACACTCGACTCAAGCGCCGCCTTCGCCACACCCATGACGTTGTAGTTGGTGAACACGCGATCGGCGCCAAGGTAGCTGAGCGTCAGGATGCTGCCACCGCCGCGCGCGGCCATCTGCGGCGCGGCCCTGCGCGACAGCGCGACGAGCGAGTACGCACTCACTTCAAGCGCGATTCTGAAACCTTCACGCGATGTCTGCACAAACGGGGCGGCGAGATCTTCACGCAACGCGTACGCCGCGCCATGCAGCATGAAGTCCAGGCCGCCGTGCTGCGCTTCGATGGCCGCAAACAGCGCATCCATCTGCGCATCGTCAGTCACGTCACACGGCAACACCGTCGTGTTGGGCAACGTGGCCGCGAGTTCGCGGACGTTTTCTTCAAGACGCTCACCAGCGTAGGTGAGCACCAACGATGCGCCTTCGGCGGACGCGGCCTGTGCAATCGCCCAGGAAATCGAGCGCTTGTTGGCCACGCCGACAATGAGGCCAACCTTGTTTGTCATTTGAGCCATGCGGATGTATCTGACTGTCAGGAGACCGGACGAGGCTTCTTGTTGCGGCGACGACGACGGCCGCTGCCGCCGGGACGAGGCCCGTTCGGTGCGCCCGGCTGCGCATCACCACGGAAGTGGTTGCGGTGGGGTACGTCGCCATTGCCGTGACCGTTGCCGTTGCCGTTCATGCCGAAACCGTTCGGCTGACGGAACATGTGCGACCCGCGGACGTTCCGCTGATGCATCGTGAATTCCGGAATGGGTCGCGGGGTGGGGACGGTCTCTGGCGTGCGGGGCAACGTCGCGCGTATCAAGGTGCGATGCAACGTCCACCGCTCCTCGACGACGACCACCGGTTCGACATCGGGCGTTGGAGTAGGTGGTGGAGGTGGCGTGGGTGGTGTGGGTGCCGCCTGGAGCTCCGCGGGGGCGGACGCAGGTGGCGAAGGTGGCGGCGCCGCGACGACCGTGCCGGCCGTGGCATTGGCGAGCACCTGGTCGTAGAGCACGGCGGTCGTGTCTTTTTTCTTCCTGATGGGTGCTTTGCCACCTTTGTAGACGTGATCTGACTCACAGGTGGTGCAGCGCGTCTGCCGGATTTCTTCGCCGACAATGGCAACTATGGCGTGGTTGGTTAGGCGTCGTTCACGAGGACAATAATCGTCCACGAGATCGCCCAAGCGCAGTGGGCGCTGTTCCATTCGTTCTGTGACTCCCGCAAGAGCGACCGCCTGCAACCAAGGTCAGACATGACCTCAAAGCGAAGAACATCAGGCGATCGTGTAGGTCGGTGGAGGATAACAACAAATCCGGAGAATTGGCAAATTCAGGGGGTCAGGACCCGGTCGAGCCACCGCAGGGCCGCGTCCAGATCCGGGTCGCGGCCAGCCAGAAGGTCCCCTGGGTTGAGGACCACGGTTTCCTCAGGAATCACTCCGGTTCCCTCGAGACGCTGTCCCGTGCCGGTCACAAAATTGCCCACGACATACATGAGCAAGTCGCCATTCGGCAGGCGTTTTGTGGATGCCGGGAGCGCCTGACCGGAAGAGGTGCGGCCAAACACACGCACACGTCCCAGACTTTGCAGCCCACCTGCAAAACACTCGGAGGCGGAGGCGGTAAGTTCATCGACCAGTACCGCCACGGGACCCGCAAACGGCGTCACACGTCGACCATCCGGCATGACGATGCGTGGGTTGGATTCGAAGTTGAGTTCGGAGTCACGCGTCTTCATCCGCCCCAACAACTGCCGATCACTCATCAGGTGACCGGCCACCCCACTGATCATCGCGGCCATGCCACCTGGATTGCCGCGCAGATCAATCACGAGGCCGCGCGACGTGCGATGCCGATCGATCGCGGCTTCGATCGCCGGCCCCGCAGACGCCATCCACACGTTAAACGCCACAACACCAATGCCGTGACCGGACGCCGTGCGCTCGGCGCGGTCGGACACATGCACGTAGGACGCAGGGATGTCGCCGAAGACGATCCGATCCCCTTCGGGCAACACACGACGCACTTGCACGACCTTCTCGCGCTCCCCATCACGGACGCGCAGCCGCGCGTTGGTCACACCGTACAATGCGCGCTGCACACGGCGCCAGGTATCCCACGCGATCACCCGGGGATCCACGCCCGGCTGCGGTCGCACCCAGTCAGACGGCCCCTCGTCGTCGATCTCCAGCACCACTTGTCCAGGTCTGAGGCCGGCGCGCGCGGCATCGGACCCTTCGCGCACCTTCCAGACCACGACGTCGCCGCTGATGAGGCGCACATCGATGGGCACAACGACCGGACCGGAGGGCGCAGGGTTTTCAGCGGTGGACACTGACGACAGCAACGCGAAGTGTGATTGCTTCAGCGTCGCGAGCATGTCGCGAATCACGGTGCGCGCGGCCTCGGCATCCGCTGCGGCGTGCACCTTCGGGCGCAGCGACGCACGCACCGCGTCCCAATCCAGCCCGCCAAACGTCGGGTCGTAGTACGAATCCCGAATCGTGGTCCACGCCTCGTCGAACGAGGCGACGGCCGCTTCCTTCCAGGCTTCCGTCTTCATGATCGCGCGGATGACCGCAGGCGGCTCCAGCGCTTCCGGCTTCACGGTGTTGAGCTCGACCGTCTCCACAATGAAATGCTGGTCGAGCCCCATGGACGTCTGAATCATGCGACTCGGCTGCCGAATGGCGCCATACAACTTGTAGTCGCGCAGCGTGATCTTGACGGGCAGCTTGCCCATCGGCGTCGCACTGATGCCCTCGCTCCCCAGCAACAATCCTGACTCGACATCAAAATACTGATCGCGGGTCTGCCCGGTCACGTACGTGACCTTGGCCTTGAACGCCGGGCGCCCGTCAAATTCAGTCCGGCTCGTGGTGACAATCGACGCAATCAGATCGGGTGGGTGCAACACCGCATCGAAGTGCGCGTCGTTTTTCATCTCGACCAGCGAGTCCCCGGTCACAAGCGACGGCCCGACCAGTGGATCGAGAATCCAGCCAACCTCCCCGTTGAACCCCTGCTCAACCTTGCCGAGGCCACCAATCTCCAATCGCATCACCGTGCGTCCTGGCCGGGCAGACAACGCTTCGAACGTGCCCCGGAGATTCTGTTCGGGCAACTCGGTGGTGCCGGTGGCGCGCACGGACGTGAGCGCGCGCCAGGCATCGGCGCCGCCGATCGCGGTGACGTACCGCGCGACCAGGTCCGCACCAGACGGCAGCGGGGCCTGTCCATGCGCCGTCGCCATCGTCGCCCACACCAACGCCGCGACGACGGAGGCTTGGCGTGCCCAACCACGCCCGGTTCGTGTCAACATGAGGTCTCCAATCGGCATGATAGCGGAGACGAGGAACCCGTCAGATGTTAAAAGGAACGCGAACGGCCGTCGTGCATCGGATTCAACCCATCTCGATCCACGGACAGGTCTCGCTCGACGTGTTCTGGACCGACCCTGAGGATCCCGAGGGCGAAATCCGGCACGCCCGCGTGGGTGATGAAGCGGCCCCCCGCCACATGCAACCGGGCGACATCGTCACCCTGCACTACCTCATGGGGATGGTGACCGAGATTACAAAAGGTTCAAGCTGAACCGAAGCCGCCGCCGCCTGGCGTTTCGACACGGAGGCGGTCACCAGTGCGGAGGGTGACTTGCACCTTGCCGGGGAGTGGTTGTTCCTGTCCGTCACGAATCAACGTGTTCCGGCCCTTGCCGCCGGGCTTCCCACCTTGGGCGCCGTAGGGTGCGCCGACACGGCGATCGGTCAGCAACGTCACCGACGTCTCGGTCAACATCTCGTATTCGCGCACGAGGCCTTCTCCACCAGGCGCCGCACCCGCGCCACCACTGCCCCGACGCAGACCATACCGACGGACGCGGACCGGCAGGTAGTGCTCAATCGCTTCAACCGGCGTGTTGCGCGTGTTGCTCATGTGTGTGTGCACACCGCTCAAGCCGGCCATGCCCTTCCGACCGCCCATGCCGCCGCCCATGGTCTCGTAGTACGCAAACTGCCGGCCGCTGCGCGGATCCTGTCCACCCAGCGTCACGTTGTTCATCGTGCCCTGGCTCGCCGCCGGCCAGAAGTCTGGTTGTGCCTTGCCCAGCGCCCCGAACACAACGTCTGTAATGCGTTGTGACGTCTCCACGTTCCCGCCCGCCACGGCCGCGGGGCGACGGGCGTTGACGATCGACCCCTCAGGCGCGATGACCTGAATGGGCCGACCCACGCCGGCGTTGTACAACACGTCATCCTGCACCAGACACCGGAACGCATACAGGCAGGCCGACCACGTGATCGCATAGTTCGCGTTGACGCTGCCGGTGACCTGTGGCGACGACCCGGTAAAATCCACCGTCGCGCGATCCTTCTTCACAGTGATCGCTACACGAATGGCCACAGGGCCGCTGCCAAACCCGTCATCGTCGAGCGCATCTTCAAACGTATACACGCCATCGGGCACGCCCTTGATGGCATGCCGCACGACCCGTTCGGTGTAATCCTGCAGCGCCCCGGCATATCGCATCGTGGTGGCGTGACCATACCGGGTCACGACGTCGCGCAGGCGCTGCTCCGCGACCCGATTCGCGGCAATCTGTGCCGCGACATCCCCTTCGCGTTCGTCCGGTGTGCGCACGTTCGCCAGCAACAACGCCAGCACGTCGTCCACCATCCGGCCCCTGCGGACCAGGCGCACAGGCGGAATGATCAGTCCTTCCTGATAGATCTCACGCGCGACCGGCATCGAGCCCGGACTCATACCGCCCACGTCCGAGTGGTGCGCGCGATTGGCCACGTAGAAGGACGGCTTCCTGTCCTTCGGCAGAAAGACGGGCGACACCAGCGTGATGTCGGGCAGGTGCGTACCGCCTTGAAACGGGTCATTGAGCATCACGATGTCGCCGGATTCCATCGCGACGGAATCAATGGCGGCGCGCACCGAGAGGGGCATTGCGCCCAGGTGCACGGGCATGTGATCGCCCTGGGCGATCGTGTCGCCGTTGGCGTCGTACACCGCACACGAGTAGTCGAGCCGTTCCTTGATATTCGGCGAGAACCCGGTGCGACACAACGTGACGCCCATCTCTTCCGCAATGGACAGGAAGAGGTTCTTGAAGACCTCGAACTCGATCGGGTTGGATGTCTGCGCCATGGTGCCTCAGAACAACGTGTAGATGAACGGCGCCGCGCCCGTGCCGGCCAGTAGAATCAGCACACCAAGCAGCACGAGCATGATGAGAATCGGCGTCAGCCACCACTTCTTCGTGTGGGACAGGAAGTCCCACATCTCACGCACAAGCCCGGTGGACTTCTTCTCAGAGAGGCGGCGGAGGTCGTCAGTCATCACACGGTCCTTTTGTCAGAACTGCCGGAACGCCCGCTCGGGATCGGTGTTGTCAGGCACCGGCGTCCACAAGGTTGCGGCGCTGCGTTTGCGCAGACTCAGCGAATCGCGCCCGGTCAGTCGCAGGGCCAGACCAATGGGCGTCACGACCAGATAGTAGATGACCGCGAGCACGATGGTCGAGGTCACAAACGCCAGGGGGAACGTGATCACCTGCAGGCCGAGAAACAGGGTGCGCGCCACCGCCCGATTCGCCGCGACAACAATCGCGAGGCCCACGCCGGCGTACGCCACCACCATCACCGATGTGGTCCACCCGCTGCGGCGATACAGAAGCGCCGTCACCACCAGCACAAACAGGGGCCACCAGATCCTGGCGAAGGACTTGAGCTGTGCGTCGGCCGGCGACCAATTGATGGGCAACATTCGCGTGGACTCCGTCAGTCGAGGTGGAAGCCGGCCAGCGCCTCAGCCGGGTCGATGAGTCGCGCCTTCGGCTGGCGCGTCTTGAGCAGCACCGTGCGTTCGAGCACCAGCACGTCCATGTTCGTGGCCATAAAACAGCGCAACGCATCGGCCGGCGAGGCCAC
>CAZLJG010000125.1:0-8762 GCA_964559545.1 uncultured Solibacteraceae bacterium
CGTACGTGCCGTCAACGAGATGGACGTTCATGGGTGTGGCCGGTCAATCATACGGGAGGGTGCAGTACAATCCCCATGCCAGCCCGCCAGAAGGAAATGAACGTGAGAGCAGTCGCAGTCCTCGTGTGCCTCATGCTGACCGCCGGTGTGGCCGTGTGGGCACAGGCACCGACCTCGGAGGCGCCCCAGCAACCACCACGATTCACGGCGGGTGTGGACTTGATGCGCCTTGAGTTGACCGTGCTCGACAAGCGCACGCGCAAGCCCATCGTCGGTCTCACCGCGGATGACTTCGTCGTGAAGGTCGGCGGGAAGCCGCAAGTGATCGAAGCATTCGAAGAAGTGCGCGTGACGGGACGCGCCACGCCTCTGCCGAGGGCGTTTGCGGAGGCTGCCACAGACGTGGCGTCGAACACCCTGGAGCAGCCGCGGCTGTTCGTGATCGTCATGGACGATGTGTTCGCCGATCGGGATCCTCGCGGCAATGATGGGTTCACGCGAAAGAAGGCCATCGACATCGGACATGCGGTCGTCGATCAGCTGGGGCCGGGCGACATGGCGGCTGTGGTCTTCTCACAGGCAAATACGGCGGCTCAGGATTTCACCTCCGACCGCGTGGCGCTTCGTCGCGCGATCAGCACGTTTACGCCACGACCTGTTCACCCGCTGATGGTATCGGTCCTGTCACTGGGTGTGCTCGAGCGCGCCAATGGATTTCTTCGCCAGATGCCGGGGTACCGCCGCGCGATCGTGTGGGTGACCCTC
This sequence comes from uncultured Solibacteraceae bacterium, assembly GCA_964559545.1. Classification (GTDB taxonomy): domain Bacteria; phylum Acidobacteriota; class Vicinamibacteria; order Vicinamibacterales; family SCN-69-37; genus SYFT01. The sequence continues at coordinate 766 of CAZLJG010000125.1, forward strand.
GGTCCTGGTTCGGTGGATCTGGACCAGCAGGACCTGATGATCTGGACCGGCGAGCCAGGCAGGCCGGTCAGTCTCGCGGCCAATCAAGTCAATGAGGTCGCGTCCAGCGCCGCCGCCCGCGTCGGGGCGGGAGGGTCGATGGCGCCGGTGCCCGTGTACGCATACTCACTTGATGGGCTGAGGGCGGTCACGGTGCGCGAGATTCAGGGTGGGGCGATGCCCAATCCGTTCGGTCCTTCGTCGCTGCAGAAGGTCGCTGTGACCACCGGCGGCCGTGTCATTCACGGCACCAACGCGCCGGATCGAGTGGTGCCTGCGATGTTCGAGGAACTGTCGTCGTATTACACGCTGGCCTACCGAGGCGACTTTCCCATGGACGGGAAGCTGCGCTGGATGGACGTGCAGGTGAAGGGACGCGACGTGATCGTTGCGCCGTCAGACACGTCGTTCACGACGCCGCGGATCGTCGACGGCCGGCTTGTGTTGCCCTCAAAGGCAGAGCGGCCCGGCGGACTGATTGGGGCGCTGTCTGGTCCCTTGCCGCGCGGCGATGTGCGCATGGCGCTGTCGGCGGTCCCCGTTGCCGTGGGGGGAGCACGCGATCAGGCACTGGCTCTGACAATTGGCCTGCCGTCTCCGGAGGCCGGTGAGGCGCCTCGGCAGTACGGGCTGAGCATCGCGGTGTACGACGGCGAAGGCCGACGCGAAGTCCTGACTCAACAGCAGACGGTGACGACGCCTGCCCGTCGTAGCGAGGCCGACGGCCTCTCAGAGGTGGCGATCCCGATCGCGCTGCGTCCCGGCCGATACGCGGTCCGGGTCGCGGCGCAACACGTCGGAGCCGAAGCCACAGGATCCGTGTACACGACTGTGGTGGTGCCGGACTTCGCGCGTGAACCACTATCTCTCTCGGGGATTGCCGTCGGTCGCGCAGAGGGCCGTCCGATCGGCGGGCGCGAAGCCCTGAGTGCGGTGCTGCCGTTTGCGCCGACGACGGTGCGCACGTTCGCCACGACCGATCGGGTCGGCGCGTTGCTGCGTGTCTATCAGGCGGGTCGCGCCCCGGTGGACGCGACGGTCACGACAGAGATCGTCAACATCGCCGACGTGATCGCTGCGACGACCGCACGGACGATTCCGGCGGCGCAGTTTCAGACGGGCGCCGGTGTGGACCATCCCTACGAGTTGCCGCTCAAACAACTCGTCGCAGGGGAGTATCTGCTGCGAGTGACGGTCGTTGCCGGGAAACATGCCGCGCACCGCGACGTGCGGTTTACGGTGCGGTGATCTGGCCCCTACGTTCGGAGCCGCCGGGCTTCAGCCCGGCGGTAGAATGTCCGCATGCGTGTCACGGCGGCGGTTCTCCTGTGTTCTCTCGCGGCGGCGTGTGGTGGTGGGTCGGCGGCGCCGGCCGGAGGGGCAGCGACAAGTACCGCTGAGCCCCGGAGTGTGCAGGTCCTTCAGGCGCGTGAATCGCGTATGGAGCGCACCATCGCCGTCACGGGCACACTCGCTGCCGAAGATCAGGTGACGCTCAGCTTCAAGGTCACGGGCCGTCTCGACAGCCTGGCGGTGGACCTCGGCACCCAGGTGGCCCAGGGAGCGCCGATCGGGCGACTGACTCCTACGGACTTCCTGCTCCGAATCAATCAGGCTGACGCCGCGCTGCAACAGGCGCGCGCGCGGCTGGGTCTGCCGGCAGGCGGGACAGACGACGGTGTGATCCTCGAAGAGACAGGGGTCGTGCGCCAGGCGAGAGCGGTGCTCGATCAGGCGAAGCTCACGCGCGATCGTGCGGAGTCGTTCTTGAAAGACGGCATCGGCAGCCAGGCGAGTTTTGACGAAGCCAACGCCGCGTGGCGAGTGGCCGAAGGGCGCTTCCAGGACGCCATCGAGGAAGTCAGGAATCGGCAGGCTCTGCTGAATCAGCGGCGGACTGAGCTCGAACTGGCGAAGCAGGCCCTCTCAGACTCCACCCTCACGGCGCCGTTTTCCGGCCGCGTCCGAGAGCGTCATGCGACGCCCGGCCAGTTCCTCGGCACAGGTGCGCCCGTCGTCACGCTGGTGAAAGTGAATCCGCTGCGGCTGCGACTGTCGATTCCCGAGCGTGAAGCGTCTGCCGTGCGCCCGGGCCTCGCGGTGCGGGTCATGCTCGAAGGGGACCCCACCCCCCACGCCGGCCGTGTCGCTCGCATCAGCCCCGCCATTGAGGAGACGAGCCGGACGCTGAGTATCGAAGCCGAGGTCGCGAATCCGACGGGGACGCTGCGGCCGGGCGCGTTTGCGAACGCCGAGGTCGTCACCGAGAGCACCGAGAACACGATTCTGGTTCCCGAAACCGCGCTCGCCAGTTTCGCAGGCGTCGATAAGGTGTTTGTGGTGGCGGAGGGGAAGGCCCGCGAACGCCGGGTCACGCTCGGGCGCCGCCATGACGGGCAGGTCGAAGTGCTCACGGGGCTCAAACCCGGTGAGTCCGTCGTGGCCGTTCCCGGCAATCTGGTTGATGGCGAGAGCGTGACGGTGGCCCCGGCGGCTGCCGGAGGCCGCCCGTGAAGACACTCGCGGCCATCTGCATCAAGCGCCCCGTCTTCGCCTCGATGATCGTGTTGTGCCTGGTCGTCGTGGGCTCGGCGACGTACAGCACACTGGGCGTGGATCGGTTTCCAGCCGTGGACCTGCCATCGGTGTTTGTGCGCACGATGCTGCCGGGGGCGTCGCCGGAGGAAGTGGAAGTCCTGATCTCGCAGCCGCTGGAAGAAGCGGTGAATCGCGTGGAAGGCCTCGACGAACTGCGGTCGGTCTCGGGCCCCGGATCCTCAATTGTCATCGCGACCTTCAAGCTCGAGCGCGACATCAATACGGCGACGCAGGACGTGCGGGATCGTGTGGCCGCCGTGGTGGCGCAGTTGCCGCGTGATGCCCGACCACCCGTCATCGCGAAATCCGACAACGACTCGTCGCCGGTTATCACGATCGCGCTGTCGGCGGACAAACCTCTTCGCGAACTGACCGAGCTCGCTGACAAGGTCGTCCGGCCCTTCCTTGAGCGATCAGGCGGCGTCGGTGAAGTGGAAATTGTCGGTGGCCTTGAGCGGGCGATCAACGTGTGGATTGATGCCGCGCGGCTCGCGGCCTACCAGCTGCCGATCACGGCCGTGCGCGACACACTCGCACGTCAGAACGCCGACCTGCCTGGCGGGAACGTCACGAACGAATCGCGCGAACAGACGTTGCGCACGATGGGGCGTGTCGTGAATGCGCGGGACTTCTCGGATTTGGTGGTCGCCACCAGAAATGGCGCGCCGATTCGTGTGCGGGATATCGGGTACGCCGAAGACGGCACGAAGGAGCAGCGGTCCATCGCGCGTCTGAACGGCGTGCCGACGGTGACGTTGGCGATTCGTCGCCAGTCGGGCGCAAACACGGTCGAAGTGATTGAGGGCGTCAAAGCCAACCTGGAACGAGTCCGATCCCAGTTGCCGGCCGACGTGAAGCTGGAGGTCATCCGCGATCAGTCGCGCTACATCTACGCGGCGCTCGGTGAAATCAACGTACACCTCGTGCTCGGCAGTATCCTCGCGTGCCTGGTCGTGTTTGTCTTCATGCGCGACTGGCGCGCGACGGTCATTGCCGGCATTGCGATTCCCGCGTCGGTCATCTCCACCTTCGGCATGATGGCTGCGCTCGGCTTCACGCTGAACTCCGTCACGATGCTCGCGCTGGTGCTCATGGTCGGCATCGTCATTGACGACGCGATCGTGGTGCTCGAAAACATCTTCCGCTTCGTTGAGGAGAAGGGGATGGGATCGTTCGAGGCCGCGAAAGCCGCCACGGCTGAGATCGCACTTCCGGTACTCGCGACCACACTGAGTCTGGTCATCATCTTTGTGCCCGTCTCGTTCATGTCGAGCATCGCGGGCCGATTTCTCTTTCAGTTCGGCATCACGGCGGCAGTCGCCATCCTTGTCAGCCTGCTGGTGTCTTTCACGTTGACGCCGATGATGAGTGCCAGACTCTTCCGCAACCGGAAGGGGGCGCACGGTGCATCCCGCCAGGGGTTTTATGCGGCCATCGATCGCTTCTACACCGGGCTGCTGGGCTGGTCGATGCGGCACCGCGGGTTGCTGGCCGGCGCGACGGTGCTGGTCATTCTGAGCGTCGTGCCGATCTACGGTCGTGTGCTGCAGGAGTTTGTGCCCAGCGGCGTTGATGAGGGCGAGTTCGAGGTCGGTGTCACGGCGCCGGAAGGCACAAGCCTTGGCGCCATGAACGAGGCGATGCTGGCCGTCGAGCGTGAACTTCGCGCGCTGCCGGCCGTGACGACCGTGCTGGCGTCGGCGGGGGGCGGATTCCTCGGGGGCGTGAATCAGGGCGAGGTGTACGTGCGCCTTGCACCGCACAGCGAAAGGGTGTTTTCGTGGTGGCGGCTGGTCAAGGGAGTCGTGACGCTTGATCCTGGTGCGGCCTTCCGCGATAACGCGTCGCAGGCTGAGGTGATGCGCATGGCGCGCACGCGGCTCCGGCAGTTCAAGGAACTGCGTGGCTCGGTGCGCAACGTGCCGTCGATCAACCTCGGCGGGGGTCGCACGGAACTGGATCTTGCAATCCGCGGTCCTGAGCTCACCGCGCTCGCCGAGTACAGCGAGCGACTCCGTGTCATGGCGCCTGACCTGGGGATCGTTGACGCGGACACCACGCTCAAATTGAACAAACCCGAGTTGCAGGTACGCATCGACCGCGAGCGCGCGGCGGACCTCGGCGTGGAGACGCAGGACATCGCGACCGCCCTGCGTGTGATGGTCGGCGGCGACGAGGAAGTGACGCGGTTCCGCGACGCGACGGTCAATGACGACTACGACGTGCAGATTCGGCTCGCCGAGCGCGATCGCAACGACCCGCGCACGCTGGGCCATCTGCTGGTGCCGCGCAGGAGTGGCGAACTCGTGCGACTCGACAACCTCGTGACGATTGCCGAGGCGGAGAGTCCGTCACGCGTGGATCGCACCGATCGTCAGCGCCAGGCAAACCTGCGCGCGGGCGTCGGGCAGGGCTTTGCGCAGGCGGATCGCATGGAAGCGCTGCGTCAGGCGGCACTCGACCTGAACATGCCGCCGGCGTACAGCATCGCGGTTGCCGGCCGCGCCAAGGAACTCGAGCGGACGTTCCGCGAGTTCCTGTGGGCGTTCATGTTGTCGGTCATCTTCATGTACATGATCCTGGCCGCGCAGTTCGAGAGCGTCGTCCATCCGTTCACGATCCTGTTGTCGCTGCCGGTCGCGATCCCGTTCGCGCTTCTGTCTCTGTGGCTGACGGGCCAGACGCTGAATCTCTACTCAGCGCTCGGCCTGCTCGTCCTGTTCGGTGTCGTCAAGAAAAATGCGATCCTGCAGATCGATCACATGAACAACCTGCGTGCGCAGGGCATGGAGCGGCTGGCCGCCATCATGCAGGCCAATCGTGATCGCCTGCGGCCGATTCTGATGACGACGCTGGCGTTGGTGGGGGGGATGTTGCCGCTGGCGCTGGGCACGGGACCGGGCGCGGAAGAACGCCGCTCGATCGCGGTCGTGGTGATCGGCGGTCAGTCGATGTCGCTGATTCTGACGTTGCTCGTTACGCCGGTGGCGTATTCGTTGTTTGATGACCTGCGTCTGCGGGTGACGGCGCCACGTAGTAGAGAATCCGCTGACATGAGTCACACTGCGTGATCGCATCGCCCTTGCGGACCTGCTGCTCCACGTTGGGTCGCAGCCGGACGTGACAGCCGGTGCAGATGCCGTTGACCATCGCTGATACCGAGATGCCCTTGCGGTTCTTGGCGATCTGGTCGTATTTGGCGAGCACGGGTTTCGGAATCGCGGGAATGGCGGCCGCGCGTTCACCGGCCAGACGGGTCAGCTCGGCGTCGAGCGCGGTACGTTCGGCGCGCAGTGCGGCGCGATCTTTTTCGGCCGTCGCCGTGATGTCTTTGAGGGCCGCTTCCGCTGCGGCCTTTTCGGCGGCGAGCACCTCGGCCGCTTCCATCAACGCGAGGATCTGATCGTCGAGGGCGGCCTTGGAGGCCTGCGCGACTTCGATCTCGTGGTTGAGCGCGTGGAATTCCTGGTTGGTCTTGACGGCGGCCTTGTGGTCCTCGAACTTGGCCATCCGCCCGTCGATCTGCGCGGTCTCCCGCTCGAGGGCCCTGCGGGCGGTGTCATTCTCCGCCTGTCGCGCCTTGACCTCATCCACGACCGCCTTCGCCGTGGCGATGGTCTTGTCGAGGCCCTTTTCGAGGACCGGCATCTCGGCCACGCGCTTCCGCGCCACATCCGCCGCAGTGTCAAGCGCCTGCAGCGCGATCAGAGAAGTCAACGCTTCGAGCATGGACCCCTAGTCTAGTCCAACCGGTGCACCGGCCGGTGACTCATAATGTCGGCCATGTCGCGACTGTTTCACCAACTCGACGTGTTTACCGATACCCCGCTCAAAGGCAATCCGCTTGCCGTCGTGCACGACGCCGGCGGCCTCGACGCCGCGACCATGGCGGCCTTCGCGCGATGGACGAATCTCTCCGAGACGACGTTCCTCATGCCGCCGGCGGACCCTCGGGCAGACTACCGCGTTCGGATCTTTACGCCGGGCGGAGAGTTGCCCTTCGCGGGACACCCGACGCTGGGCAGTTGTCACGCGTGGCTGGTGGCAGGGGGGCGTTCAAAGCAGGACGGCGTCATCGTCCAGGAGTGTGAGGTCGGCCTTGTGCCTATTCGGCAGGATGGCACGCGTCTCGCGTTTTCAGCTCCGCCGCTGCGCCGCACCGGTCCGCTGGACGCCGATCTGGTCGCGCGCATTGCCCGCGGCCTCGCGATCGACGTGGCCGACATTCGACATCATCAGTGGGTCGACAACGGACCGGGGTGGTGTGCCGTGATGTTGTCGAGCGCCGCGCAGGTGCTGGCGGTGCGTCCGGACTTCACCGTGTTGTCCGACTTGAAGCTCGGCCTCGTTGGCGCGCACCGTGCCGGACACGATGCGGCATTTGAGGTGCGCGGCTTTGTGCCGTCACTTGGCGTGCCGGAGGATCCCGTGACCGGGAGCCTGAACGCGGGACTCGGTCAGTGGCTCATCGGGGCGGGGCTTGCGCCCGAACGGTACATCGCGGCCCAGGGCACCGTCCTCGGCCGCGCCGGCCGCGTGCACATCACCCGCGATGGCTCGGATGTGTGGGTCGGCGGCGATGTCGTGACCTGCATCCAGGGACATGTGCAACTGCCATGAACCAGTCACGATGAACCATGAACCCGAAGGTGGTGGGCCCTCCAGGACTCGAACCTGGAACCAACCGGTTATGAGCCGGTAGCTCTAACCATTGAGCTAAGGGCCCGCGTCCTACCGTCCTTCCAGGAAGGGCTTCAGTCGACGCGACCGCGACGGGTGACGCAGCTTACGGAGCGCCTTTGCCTCGATCTGCCGGATGCGCTCGCGCGTGACCGCGAAGCTCTGGCCGACTTCTTCGAGTGTGTGCTCCGAGCCTTCACCGACGCCGAAGCGCATCTTGATGACCCGTTCCTCACGCGGCGTGAGGGTGCGCAGCACCGAGTCGGTCTGTTCCTTGAGGTTCAGGTTGATCACCGACTCGGCGGGGGAGAGGACGTTCGTATCGGGGATGAAGTCCCCAAGATGTGAATCTTCCTCTTCGCCGATCGGCGTTTCGAGCGAGATGGGCTCCTGCGCGATCTTCAGGACCTTGCGGACCTTCGACACGGGGATGTCCATGCGCTGCGCGATTTCCTCCGACGACGGTTCGCGGCCGAGTTCCTGGACGAGAGCGCGCGACGTGCGGATGAGTTTGTTGATCGTCTCGATCATGTGGACCGGGATGCGGATCGTGCGCGCCTGGTCGGCGATGGCGCGCGTGATCGCCTGGCGGATCCACCACGTGGCGTAGGTCGAGAACTTGTAGCCGCGGCGGTACTCGAACTTGTCGACCGCCTTCATCAGGCCGATGTTGCCTTCCT
>CAZLJG010000126.1:0-6258 GCA_964559545.1 uncultured Solibacteraceae bacterium
ACGACGCCGGGAAGTGCCACACGACAGTTCAACGTCGGCCGCGCCAACGGGCATCCCCAATTCATCGATGACCGCACCACGAACGCGGGTGTCCACAGCGGCGCTTTGTGCCGCGGCGGCGGTCGGCACAAGCGCGCAGAGGCACACCCCTGCCAAGGCTACAGAGAGGCGACGCATTATCAAAGTCCTGCTGCTGAGAGGGCCGCGTCAATCGCGGCCTTGAACGCGGCGAACGGCTTCGCCCCATAGACGGTATGTGTCACACGCACGCGGCCATCGGCCTGCCGTGTGCCGATGAAGAATGCCGGCGTTCCCATGGCGCCGCCGCGAGCGCCGGCATCCAGATCCTCGGTGACCACAGGACGACCTGGACCGCTCATGCACGCGGTGTACGCGGGCATCGCGAGGCCAACGGCGCGCGCATGTTCGGCGAGCCCTTCAGGGGTGTGTCCCTTGGGATTCGAAAACAGCCGATCGTGCATCGGCCAGAACTTGTCCTGCACAAAGGCACAGTCCGCCGCGCGTGCCGAGCCGACGGCTTCGGGATGCAGACTTTCGATCGGGAAGTGCCGGAAGACGTACTGCAGCTTTCCGGTATCCACAAACTCCTTTTTGATCTGCGGCATCGTGTCACGCACGTAGCGCCCGCAGAACGGACACTGGAAGTCCGAGAATTCAATGAGCGTCACGCGTGCGGACGCACTGCCCAGTGAGGGACGACCGGCGACAACAAGATCGATCCCCGTCTTGAGGCCGGCCAGTTCACCGGAATCACCTGGGGCTGCGGGCTGTGCATTGGACGGAGCCGCGGGAGCGCCACCGAGCGCGGCGACCTGATCGCGCAACTGTTGCTGCTGTGCTTCAATCTGATCGAGACGCCCGCCTCCGGCCGACCAACGGCCCAGCGCGAAGATCAGGCCGGCGCCGATCACAACAAGCAACCACTTCAACGTCTGGTCAGGAACAGGGGGCTGGGGGACCGTCGATTTGCTCACGGCCACAGAGCATGCCACTAGTGTTCGTTACTTGTCTACGTGGTCAGTTTTTGTCAGGCTGGTCGGTTTTCGCCACGCACCCGGACTCGCGAGCAACCACAGTGGTGGAAGCCTGCAACGGCACTCGTGTCGTCGCGCCACACGGCCATTTGATGTCTGCGACGGCGCCTTCAGTAAAGGCAAACAGCAACCGACGGTCGTGGTCCGAGAGATAGCTGCCGCCCGAGGACACGACTGCCGTCTGCGAGCGGCCACCCGACGTCACCGTCACCAGCGCGCCAATCGCGTCGCGATTGGACACAACACCTTCGAGGCGCAGTCGCGCCCACCGGCCTCCACGTGTGTTGTTGCGCAGGAGCGCGACCGGGCCATCCATGGCCGTCAGAACCGCATCCCAATCACCATCGTTATCCACGTCGGCAAACGCGGCGCCGCGAAAAACCCGTCGCTCCCTGAAGAACGGTCCGGCTTCAACCGATCGCTCGACAAACTTCCCGGACGCGTCCTGTGTGAAGACCTGCGCTTCCTGCGCGAACCCTTTCCGCGTTTGCGCAATCGGCAGCCCCAGTGGCGTGCCCTCGCCAAGCACCGGGAACAAGTGCCCGTTGGCAACCATCAAATCCTTCCGGCCATCCATGTCGAAGTCGAGCCAGCGCACACCCCACTTCATGAACTTCCAGACGAGGGGCGTCAAGCCGGACGCCTGTGCGTCATCAGCGAACGTGCCGTCTCCCCGATTGCGGTAGAGCGAGGTGGGTTCGTGTTCGTAGTTTGTGATGACCAGATCAATGAGTCCGTCGTTGTTGTAGTCGGCCGCGTCCACGCCCATGCCGGCGTACGGAATGCCCTCCGCGCCGACGGCCACGCCTGCGGCCACCGCTCCGTTGGTGAATCGTCCGTTGCCCTGATTCAGGAACAGCGCGTTTGGCGCGCGATCCGACGCCACAAAGATGTCGATGTGGCCATCCTGATTCAGGTCAGCAATCGCAACGCCGAGGCCACGCCCGGAGACAGCGCCGATCCCGGACTCCTTCGAGACATCACGAAAGCGGCCGTTCCCTTCATTCCGAAACAGGATGTTCGGCACGACCGGGCGGCCGGGTCCGCAGTATTCGAACTCCTGGCCTGGCGGCCTGGGCATCCCCATCGAGGGAGATGCACACGCCTTGTCGGTCGCCAGGACGTAGTCCTGATACCGCGCGACAAACAGGTCGAGACGGCCATCGTTGTTGTAGTCCACAAACGCGGCACTCGTGGCGAGGGCCGCCACCCGGATCCCCGCCGCCGTCGTCACATCCACAAACCGACGGTCGCGATTTTCATAGAGGACGGCCCCTGTTGCCGTGGTGAGGAACAGGTCAGGATCCCCGTCGTTGTCGTAATCGGCCGACGCCACGCCAAGTGTGTACGGCGTGGTCGTCAGACCGGCAGACTCGGACACGTCCTCAAAACGCCCACCGCCGACGTTCCGAAACAAGCGACCGCCGCTCGCCGCAGGCCCCGCGTATCCGGGCAACGCACCGCCCTGCGCGAGAAACACATCCAGGCGATCGTCACTGTCGTAGTCGAGAAACGCCGCGCCGCTGCCCCACTGCTCCACAAAGAAGAAACGGCCACTGGCACCGGACACGTGCCGGAACGACAGCCCCGCTGTTGCCGCAACGTCCTCAAAAGCCAGCGGCCCAGGCTCGACCGCGGCCTGCGTCGTCGGTGCAGGCGCATCAGACGACCTGGCCGCATCCGGCGCCGGCGACTCGCCACACGCAGCGGTGCCGACAACGATGAGAACTCCGAGCCACAGCTGTCTCACGCCACACTCTCCACAACCGCGCCGCGTTTCACTCGCTCGCGCGCAATTTCAATCAGATTGGCCGCAGGGCCAACAAGGAACAACGCGTAGTACGGCGCGTGCACCACTTCAGCAAGCCGCAAGCCCGCCTCACACAGCGCTACCGCAATGACGACCACCACTTGTCCGCGCGCCGAACGCACGGTCGTCTTGGGATCGGTCACCATGAAACACGCAAACAACTGATACATCGGTCCGGTGATTGGTGCGACCTCGGCCAGCCACGGGTCACCAGTCACCAGGGCCCGCCCTGCGGCCAGCACGACAAATGCCGTGACGTACGTCGCGGTGATGTGCAGCCGCCCAAGGCTCGACAACACCAGTGCGCCGACACACCACACCGGGACCATTGCCCACAGGTGATTCCCCCACTGCACACTGAGTGACGCCACCACATCCGGCGCCAGCACCAACAGGGCGACGATGCTGAAGTTCGAGGGGTTCCAGATGTGGCGACCGTCCACACGAATCAGGTACTTCGACGAAATCGCCAGCGCTGAACAGAGCGCGTACGGCCAGATGTCAGGAGAGCGCACAAGGATGCCGACACTGATGCCGGAGACGTAGGCGCTGGCCAGGTGCGGCCATTGGCCGGTAAACAATCGTCCGAGGATCGCTTCCACGGCGATCGCCGTGAGGATGGCCAGCGCGGTGCGGAATCCGCTCTCGAGAAATCCAGCGGTCAACTGACCGACCACGAGAATGCAGGTGATCAGTGCAGGGGCGAGATACCGGCGATCGAACGTCACTTCTCCTCCCGAATCACGTGGCGCCGGTTCACGGCAGGCGACGTCAGCGTGGTCGTCCGTCCCGATGGCCACCGTACAGTGACGTCGTCCACCATCGTCACACCGTCACCTAGCCCGAAGTGCAATCGCCGATCGTTCTGTGATGAAAATCCTGATCCGCCGGACACGTCCTGCACCTGTCGTCGCCCGTTCCATCGTACGGTGATTTGGGCCCCGATGGCGCTCCGATTGCTGCACGGGCCATCAGCGATCCGGCCTGTGCCGCAGGCCCCTTCCAAGTCGAACGCGATCCAGGCCCGCGACGGCTGGACACTGTTGCGGTAATACAGCAGTGGGCCGCGCTGATTGGCCACAACGGCGTCCAGGGCGCCGTGATTGGAAAAATCGGCGAGCACAATTGCGCGGCCGTCAAATCGATCCTCCACACCGGCACCCGTCGCCACATCCAAAAACGTGCCGCTGCCTGTGTTGATCCAGACTTTTTTCTGCTGGTACCCGGCCAGGCTGCGGTCCCCCATCGCCGGCCAGTGCGCCGCATCACCAATCACGATTTCATGGCCGCCCGCCACCTTGGAGAAGTCGTACCAGTAACTCCGTTCCCGCGAGGCGGACACGTAGCCGTTCACCAGGTAGAGATCGAGCCAGCCGTCATTGTTCAGGTCGCCAAACTGCGCGCCGAAACTCCAGCCCCCGGCCTCGATGCCCATCGCCGTCGCCATGTTTTCGTACCTGGGCTCCTCTGGCGCTCCGGTGGGCATCCACAGATTGTTGCCCTGGAGCAGGATGCCATCTTCCGTGATGTTCGACACATACACGGAGAACCGTCCGGTGTTCAGCACATCCCCGAGCGACGCGTTCATCCCGCTCTTCGGAGCGCGACCAATACCGCTGTCGCGACCCACCTCGCGAAAGCGCCCACCCTCGTTCAGGAAATACTCGGACACGCCATAGTCATTGGCGATGACGATGTCCGGGTAACCGGAGCCGCGCAGGTCCGACGCGACGGCGGCCAGGGCCCAGCGCCGCGAACTCAGGCCCACGGTTTCACTTACTTCTTCAAAACGGCCGTCGCCCACGTTGCGATACAGGTACTTCCGTCCGCCATTGCGCGCGTACTCAAAACTCTCCGGCATCATCCGCGTCGAGGACAGTGCCCACAGGTTGGTGCGTTCATCGAAGTAGCCGCCGAGGAAGAGATCGAGGAGGCCATCCCGATCGAAGTCGAGCCAGACGGCCGTGTTGATGTTCGCCCACGCCGGCCAGGCACTGGTCTCGGTGATTCGCGTGAAGCGCTGCCCGCCTTCACTTCGGTAGATGTCCTGCCGGCCCCATCGATAGACAAACACGTCTTCAAAGCCGTCGTTGTTGATGTCGCCCCAGACGGCTCCCATCGAGACGCCGTCGCCTGGCTCGTTCAGTCCGGCGAGCCCGACACGCTCAGCGACATCTTCGAAAGTGCCATCCCCCCGGTTCCGGAACAGACGATTGCGTGAGCCTTCGCGACTGTTCGTCACGTAGAGGTCCGGCCACCCGTCGCGATCGAAGTCGGTGACAGACACTGCGGCTCCCATCGATGCAATCTGCGGCATGATGTGCGCCAGTTGTGGATCGAGGGTCGGGCCTTCGTGCTGATGCCGCAGTCCCGCCGCTGCGCTCTGCTCCGCGAACCGGAATCCAAACTGGGTGGATACGGCGTCCGGTGGTGGCGGTTCGAGCTGCCGCATCGCCCACGGCACCAGCAACAACGCGCCAAACACGACGGCCAACCAGGCCCGTTTTGCCGAAGGCGTCATCGCTGTGGCGACCGCCGCAATGCGTCACGAGCCGCTGCCGGCGTGACATAGCGGGTGTGGTACTCGTCGAAGTCCTGCCGATGCCGGCGGTAGATCGGATCGTCTTCGAGGCGCCCGACGGGACCGTCATACCGACCCGAGGCATGTGTCGGAAGCGGCAGTACCGTCCGCGAAAATGACGTGTTGAAATCTCCGTCCTTCACCCACCCGTCGCCGATGAAGACAAAGTCCCGGACAAGTCCGGCCGCCGGCGGCGCGACCGCCGTGAAACGCATCAACAATTCGTCGCCCGCATTGAGAATGACATAGCGGTCATCGACGCCGGTGAGCAGAGGACGCACATCCCCAAAACGCGTGTAATACCCTTCGAGGTCGCGCCAACGGGGCGCAGTGCCCGCCAGCGCATATTCCGGCCGCTCAGGCACACTGGGTGAGGCCTGGTTCGTCTTTGAGAAGCCCCGGTACCGCAGATCAGCGGAGGCCAGGTCAACCTGTCGAGGCGTGACCCGCACATCCGGCCGGCCCACTGCCCACGCAACGCGATCCCAGTAGATCTCCAGATTGGTGGCCAGCCGCGCCCGTCGTCGGCCCGTCGCAGGAAACAAGCCCGACACGTCGATGAGGACGTTTTTGTCCTTCCCGGCGGGGAACCCCAGATTCGGACGCACCACGCGATACACGCCAGGCGACGTCTCGATGGACAGCGACAGGCCCGTCGGCGCCGCATGCGCGCCCTGACTGATCGCCACGTTCACCGAACTATCGGTCGGATGCACCCACCCGGTGGCGACGATCCACAGCGGCCCGGTGCGAGGGGCGCTCTCCGGAAGGTCGAGTTCGACGAAGTGGTTCCGCGTCACGCCCTGATACGC
>CAZLJG010000126.1:6358-8677 GCA_964559545.1 uncultured Solibacteraceae bacterium
ATCACGTCGGTCACAAAGGCCATCGACTCGCCGTTCCAGCTGAACAGCCACGGGCACGAACCCTTGAGGCGCTGGTCGGCGCGAATCGACGCACCGGCCGCCACCTCGAACTCCGCCTGCAGGACTCCGTTCGGCCAGATGATCCGCACGACATCCGCCCGTGCCGCGGTCCCGAGCCCCACATGCACGGCTGCGCTGTTGATGACGTGACGCTGTGTCCGCAGCCCCGCGCGCACTTCGATCTCACCACCAATGCCAAACGAGTTGATGCGCTGATCGCCGGTCAGACTCGCCGCGCGAGGGCGGAACACCTGCGCCTGATACGACCGCAGGCGCGTGATGTCGCCGACCGCTGCGTTTCCGGCGTCGTCCACACCGACCACTTCGAGCGACCCATCCTCATTCAGGTCGCTCACGCCCCTCGCATCCAGTGGCCATGCGGCCGACAGCGCGGTGTACCCGGTTGCGCCACCCAGCCACACGCGAGTGCCTGACGCCCCCGCCACAAGCAGATCAATCGCGCCGTTGTTGTCGATGTCGCCACCGATCAGGCGAGTGGACTCGCCGGCCCCGGCATCCGCCACCACCGGGGTCACCTGCCACCCGCTCCCGTCCGCCTGAATCGTGATGCGGTGCACACCGCCGGTGCGCTGCAGCGCGAGCACGTCAAAGCCGGCGCTTTCCGACATGCTCGCCGGAATGACCGACACGACCGGCCCCATGGAAACGGCCTGCGGCACCTGGAACCGCCCGCCGCGCTCGTTCAGAAACACGCTGACGTCACCCGTGCGGCTCACGAACGTCGCGTCTGGAGTCCCTTCGCCGTCGAGGTCGGCCCAGACAAAGTCATGCATCGCGGCCGCAGACGTGAATGGGCGCATCGTCGTGAACGTACCGTCCGTGTTGTTCCTGAGCACCACCGGTCCACCCGCATCCGGCGCGACCACGAGATCGAGATCGCCGTCCAGATCGACGTCCGCCCCCCACACGCGATGCATCGGCGAGCGGTCGAGTCCGGTCGCGCGGACGACCGCCGTATCGACCGGGAGAAACCGACCGTCTTCGGTCTGGTTGAGGATGACGAGGCCGGTCGCGGTGGCCACGATGAGATCTGTGCGGAAGTCGTTGGTGACGTCGACACCGGCAACAGAACGGGCGGGCGTGGGCAACACCCGGCGATTGCCAATCCACACACCATCGGCCCCAGTCGTCACCACGCTCGGCGATTCGCCGGTCAAAGCGATGGCCACCACGTCATTGGTGCCACCCCGCATCGACCGGGTTGTCATCGTTACTCCAAAGTCGGGGTCGGCGGGCGCACCCGCGGGCGTCGCCACGGTGACCAGGGCCGGCACCGGCGCACCGGACTCCGTGCGAAGGTCGGTGAGCGCACGCTGATACGGAATCTCGGCGAGCAGCACATTCTTCAGGAAGACGGCAGCGAGCGTCGCGGCCGGCATGTCCGAACGGCCAACAGCGTCACGCAGTGTGGCGAGACGTTGCTGCGCTTCAGTCGGCCACGAGGCGGCAGCACCGGCGAGACTGGCCGTTGCGCGGCTCGCCGCCGCGGCGTCGCCCCGCCGCGTAGCGATGCGCGCCCACTCAATCTGCGCGGCGAGATTATTGGTGGACGTGGCCAGTGATTCCAACACTGCGGCCGACTCGGTGAGAGTCGCGTCTGTCCCTGGGGCCTCCAGCGCGAGCGCCAGCGCAAATCCGGCGCGGGGATTGCTGACCTCGAGGGACGCCGCTCGACGCAGGATCGTGATCGCCTCATCTGTTCGACCGCTGCGTTGGGCCAGATCGGCCTGCAACATCAGGAGGGGCACAAGGTCTGATGCGCGCTCGGCAGCGCGCGCAAACATCGCGCCGGCTTCGTCGTTGGCCTGACGACGGAGGTGCAGGAGCCCGAGGTTGGTCCAGCCTGCGGGTTCCCTGGGGAGCAGTTCGTTCACCCGCTCGAAGCGGGTGCGCGCGAGGTCATCCTGCCCCGTCTCCAGAGCGGCAAGGCCGACATCAAATGCCGTTACCGCTTCGGCCACCTGATCCGGCGTCGGTGACGCCGCGCCGCAGCCGCCACAGGAGGTGGCGGCCAGCGCCGAGACCAAGGCCAGGGTGCGGAGGGGAGTCAGCATCGCGCGTCGATGTTGTCACAAAAGAAAACCGCCGGGGAGCGTGAGCTCCCCGGCGGTCATTGGTCGTCCGTCGGCTTTAGGGTTCGGGCCTAGCCCTTGCCCTTCGGCGCCGTCGTCGTGGTTGGCGCCCCGGCCACCGTCGAGTTGTAGATCGGGCCGCCGTCAATCGGCTGCACCTTGCCGC
>CAZLJG010000127.1:0-8623 GCA_964559545.1 uncultured Solibacteraceae bacterium
GGCGAGTGGCGAGATTGCCGCGCAACATCATGTTCAGGCCACCCGCCGTTCACGCACCAGCACGCCGAGCGGCGCGGCCAGCGCATCCAACACATCCGCACCCGCATCGATGCGGTCACGCAAGGTCGCCGACGCGCGCACATCCACCGTGTCGGCCTGCACGCCAAGGCGATCAGAAATTTCCCGGCGCATGGCCTCGCCTCCGCCGGCCGCCCATGACGACCCGCACAGCCAGACCCGCGCAAACTTGCCGCCGCCCAACCGGTCCTCGTGGTACATCGCGGTCTGATGGACCAACGCGCCGAGGGGTTCATCCTCGATGGCGAGCCGGTGCCGATAGAACATGAGCGATCCCTGCCGCACGATGGCCAGCGAGGTGGACTCGTGGGCCAGACAAACAAGAAGCCAGTCCCCCGCCGGCGCATTGCCGTTGGCGAGAATGGCGTTCAAGACATTCAAGCTCGCCACGTCCACCAGGCCGACATGAGTGCCAAGCGCCGAGACCGCCACTTCGTATTGCGCGACGACATCCCGCTGAGCCGCAACCGCGGCCACCGTCGTGGCCCCGGGCGCGGTGTGCGTGATGACCGACGACACCTGCGCATCTTCGATTGGGAACGGCGTGGTCTTCTTGATCTGCCAACGGATGAGTTGGTCGATGTCTGCCGCCTTCTGCGGGAGTTCCTCAAAGGTGAGAAGCGACACGCGCGCGGCCGAGTCGGGAATCACCAGCGCGGCCCGTTTGGGCACCCGGATGCCCGCCTTCTCGCAAGCCCGCCGGAGCGCCGACGTCACCACAGTGGGATCGGGCACATTGGCCCCGGTCAGCGCCGGGGTTACCGCCTCCGGCGGCAGGCTTTCCGAGGCGTAGGCCGACACCACAAGGCCGTCGGCCGACGACGCGATTTCAGCGACGGTCACGCGGCCGGTCGCAATCTCGAAGGCGACCGTCGGCACCGGCGGCGCAAATCCAAACGGGGCGGAAGAACGGCGGGTGCTCATTCGACGAAGGTCACCTTGTTGATTTCGCGCAATGTCGTTTCGCCCTTCATGACCAGGGTGACCGCACACTCGCGCAGGAAGGTCATGCCTTCATCCTTCGCGGCGCGTTTGATCTCCGAGGTGGGGCGACGTTCAAGAATCATGTCACGGATGCGATCGGTCAGGTCCATCAGTTCACAGATGGCCGTGCGGCCTTTGAACCCGGTGCCGCCGCACTCGATGCAGCCCGCGCCTTCGAAGAACGGATGGGTGCGCGCCAGCGCCGGGTCGAGTGCGGATTCCACCAGCATGGCTTCCGAAATCTCCGCCGGGCGCTTGCAGTGTTCGCAGATGCGACGCACAAGCCGCTGTGCGAGCACGCAGTTGAGTGCCGAGACAAACTGATACGGCTCGACGCCCATGTTCAGGAACCGGCCCAGCACGTCAATGACGTTGTTGGCGTGCACCGTCGTGAACACCAGGTGGCCCGTCAGCGCCGACTGAATCGCGATCTGCGCCGTCTCAGGGTCGCGGATTTCACCGACCATGATCTTGTCGGGGTCGTGACGGAGGATTGACCGGAGGCCGCGCGCAAACGTCAGGCCCTTCTTTTCGTTGATGGGAATCTGCGTGATGCCGCGGAGTTGGTACTCGACCGGATCTTCAATCGTGATGATCTTGTCTTCGCTGGTCTTGATCTCCGACAGCGCCGCATACAACGTCGTGGTCTTGCCGGAACCTGTTGGTCCGGTCACCAGCACCATGCCGTACGGCTCGCGGATGTACTTGCGGAACCGTCGCATCTCCTCCTCGGGCCAACCCAGGATGTCGAGCTTCAGTTCGGTGAACTGTTCGCTGATCGATTCCTTGTCCAGGATTCGGATGACCGAGTCTTCCCCGTTCACGCTCGGCATGATCGACACGCGGAAGTCGATCGTCTTGCCCCGCACCCGCATCTTGAAGCGGCCGTCCTGCGGCACGCGCTTTTCGGCGATGTCGAGTTCCGACATGACCTTGATACGGGAAATCAACGTGCTGTGGTGCCGCTTGTCGATCGGCTTCATCGCCGACTGCAGCACGCCGTCAATGCGGTATTTCACATGCACCGCGTCATCACCCGTCTCGACGTGAATGTCGGACGCGCGGCGCTGCAGCGCGGTGTAGACCATCGTGTCGATCAACCGGATGACCGGACTCGCGTCCTGGGTCAGCTTGTCAACGGTCAGGTTCTCGTCTCCGGCGACACCCTCTTCGTCGCGGAGAATCTGCATCTGGAAGCCTTCCGTGGCTTCCTCCAGCACGCGGGTGGAACTCTCGCTCTTCTTGAGAATCCCCTGAATCGCGGAAGGGCCGCCCACCGTGACCCGAATCGGCAGTCCCAGCTGCAGTCCGATTTCGTCAATCGCCTGCAGGTCGCTCGGGTCGGAGACGACAATCAGCAGGGTTTGCCCATCGCGGCGGTACGGCACAAACCCGTAGCGCAACATGAGGTCGGCCGGGATGCTGCGGAACAGCTCGTTGTTGATCAGGAAGCGCGTGAGATCCACGAACTCCAACTCGTACCGCTCGGCGAGCTTCCGCGCCCGGGCCGCTTCGGCCGCGTGGTCAACCGGCGCGTTTTCGCCGTCTGCGTAGAGTTCTTCGGTTTCGGCTGCCATCAGATGATCACCGCGCCAGACTCGACAATTGGAACAACGGCATATACAGCGACAGCAGCAGGCCTGCGATCACAATGCCCATGACAATCAGCAACACCGGCTGCACGAGATTGGAAAACCGCGTCAAACTTGTATCGTTTTCCTCGTCGTAGAAGTCCGCGATGCTGTTCAACATCTCGGCCAGTGCGCCGGTGGATTCTCCCACCTCAACCATCTCGATCGCGACATCCGGAAACGTCCGCCGCTGCTGCAACGCGTGCGCCAGGCTCGAGCCCTCGCGTACTTCGCGCGCGACAATCCCGAGGTCGGCGGCGACGGCCTGATTCCCGACGGACTTGGCCGCGATATCCAGCGAGTTGACCAGTGGAATACCGCCCGCCAGGAGCGTCGAGATCGTGCGCGCCACCTGGGCCGTCGAGAACTTGCGGCTCAGGGGGCCAAACCAGGGCAGCCGCATGATCGCGCGGTCGAGCCGGCTGCGCTGTCCGGGCTGCCGGATCCACACGCTGGAACTGACCGCAATGGCCACAATCGCCGCCACCCAGATAAACGCGTATTCCACGACGGAGGTTGAGAAGGCGACGATGAGCTGGGTGGACGCCGGCAGTTCTGCGCCGGCGCCGAAGCTCTCGTAAAACGACGCGAACTCCGGAACGACCTTGAACACAATCATGCCGACGACCGCCGCCGACAGGAGCAGCAACACCACCGGATAAATCAGCGCGGAGATCATCTTGCCGCGCACTGAGGCGATGACCTTCATGTGGGTGACGTACCGGCGCAACACCGTCTCGAGGCTGCCCGACTTTTCGCCGGCCATCAGCGACGCGTGGTAGATCCCGGTGAACATGCCGCCCTGCGCCTCGAAGGCGTCCGACAACGCGCTGCCGGACCGCACGCGCTCATACACATCGTCGAGCACGCGCTTGAAGCTGGGATTGGGCACGCGGCGCCGGAGGATATCGAGCGACTGCACGAGCGGCAGGCCGGCACGCAGCAGCGTCGCCATTTCCTGGTTGAAGATCAGGAACTCCTCGCTGCCGATCTTCTTCTTGCGGGATGGCAGCCGGAAGGAAAATCCACCGACGCCCACACCGCCCTGCGGCTGCATCGAGAGGAGGAACAAGCCCTTCTCTTCGAGTTCCATCCGCAGCCGGGCCTCGTTCTCCGCCACGAACGTCGCGGTGGAGACTTGTCCGTTGGCAGTGGCAACCCGGCAGCGATATTCCATGACGCGCTCGCGGCCTATTTCCTCGTCAGCGACAGAATGCGCTGCACGTAGTTCTGGGTTTCCTTGTAGGGCGGAATCCCCTGATAGCGGCTGACGGCGCCTTCACCGGCGTTGTACGCCGCCAGCGCCAGTGATTCGCGACCACGGCCGTACCGGTCAAGCAGGCTACGCAGATGCCGCAGGCCCGCGTTCAGGTTCTGCGCCGGGTCAAAGGGATTTTCGAGCCCATACTGCCGCGCGGTGGCCGGCATCAACTGCATGAGCCCCATCGCCCCTTTGGGCGAGACGGCATCCACGCGGTAGTTGGACTCCACTTTGATGACCGCATGGGCCAGCCGCACATCCACGCCGTGTTCAGAGGCCATCTGCTCGATGAGCACGCGCAGCGCTTCCGGCCCCTCCGGGATCACCACCGGAGCCGGCGCAGCGATCGGGGCGGGGGCCGGTTCAGGCTCGGGCTCGGGCCATGGCACTTCGTCGGGAACCACGTCGAGGACAAAGTCCCGGGGCGCACGCATTTCGCCGCCGGTGCGAAGGGTCAACACCACGTCGCCGCCGTCGTACCGCACCGCGGCGACGTTGAGCACCCGGCCGCCCCGGAGCGTGACGAGATCCGCCCAGGCGTGCGCGGGCGCCAGGCCCGTCAGGACGACCAGCAGCAGGAACAGCCGACGGACGTCAGGACGGGTCAACAAACAGGTGATAAATCCGGATGCCCAACTCACGGGTGTCCTGACCAGCGCCAATGGCCGTGGGGACAAACGAGGGAGAAACCACGAGACGGAGTTCCACCATGTCGCCGGCGCCGAGGCTGTCCGCACGAAGGGGAATACGACGAAGCAGGGGGTCTTTGTTATCTGCAGCAAACGTGGCAACGCTCTGGCTGCCAAGATAGACGTTCACAACCTGCGGTTGGTCGAAGAGATCGGGCCGCGCGTCATATTCGAGGTACAACGTCGCGTCCTTTTTCGGGTTCCGGAAGTTGGCGACGAACTCATTTTTTGTCCACCACCACTCCCGCGCCGGGTTCTCAGGCGCAAACTCGGGGGCATGGGAGCCGGAGCGATGGACGACAAAAATATTCTCTGACTGCGGCAGAAGCTTCAGCGACGCCACCTTGTACGACCGGCCTTCCGGTTCGGGACCGGACAACGGCGCACGCGTATCCGTTGCATCCGCGCGGTACAGGCCCACCCGCACCGTCGCGTCACCCAGGTACGGAACGATCGGGATGAAGCTGGTCCGGGTGTAGGTCACCGGGCTGCCGGCCTTCCACTCCGTGGTCGGCGTCGGTGGGTCGTGGTCGTCGGCCCAGCGCAACACGCCGTCCGCGTCCAGCAGGTGCATGAACACGCGGTACTGACCGTCCAGACTCTGGCCTTGCGCCACGTCAAACGTGTAGGTCATGTCGATGGGGCTTCCGAGCGGGGCCGCCGACTTGCTGAGCGTGACCGCGACACTGGCCACTGGCGGGGCTTCATCCGATCCGCCACACGCCACACTGGCTCCCACCACGAGCACGGCCGCAGCCGCGCGAAGTCCCTGACGCAAAGAGTCCTGTATCATCACAACCGCCGCATCGTACCGTATTGCCCCTATACTCTTCAATATGTTAGCGTTGCGGCGATTTTACCCCCACGGGATTTCATGACTTCAGACGCCCTCGGCATGGTTGAAACTCGCGGCCTCATCGGCGCCATCGAGGCGGCCGACGCCATGGTCAAGACCGCGAACGTGACTCTCATCGGCAAGGAATACATCGGGGCTGGTTTTGTGACGGTGCTCGCACGTGGCGACGTCGGCGCGATCAAAGCCGCGGTGGACGCCGGCGCTGCCGCAGCCCGTCGCGTCGGGGAACTGGTCTCGGTGCATGTGATTCCGCGTCCGCACGCCGACGTGGAGCGCCTGCTGCCCCGCCCGGGCGCCGCCCCAGCCAAGTCCTAGGCCATGTCAGAAGAGGCCCGCGCCCTCGCCCAGCGCGCCAAGCGCGCCGCGCCCATCCTCGCGGAATTCTCCCAGGCGCAAATTGATCGCATCGTGGACGCCGTCGCGGCGTGCGCGCAGGCACACGTCGAGCCCTTTGCCCGCCTGGCCTTCGAAGAAACCGGCTTCGGCGTACTTGCCGACAAAATCGCGAAGAATCGATTCGCCGCGGAAGATGTCCACGCGTTCATTCGACCGATGCGCACGGTCGGTGTGATTGGCCGCGACGATGCGCGGAAGGTCGTGGAGATTGCGGAACCCTTCGGCGTGGTCGCGGCGATCGTGCCGTCCACCAATCCGACCTCGACGGCGATCTACAAGATCCTCATCTCGCTGAAGGCGCGGTGTCCCATTGTCATCAGCCCTCACCCATCGGCCGCCCGGTGCATCACGTTCGTCGCTGAGACGTTGAATGCCGCCGCACTGCTGGCCGGCGCTCCCGAAGGCGCGATCAACTGGATGACGCAGGTCTCCCTCGACGCCACGCAGGAGTTGATGAAACACCGCGACGTTGCCGTGATTCTGGCGACTGGTGGGATGGGACTTGTGCGAGCCGCCTACAGCGCGGGAAAGCCGGCGTATGGCGTCGGGCCCGGCAATGCCCCCTGCTTCATCGAACGGACGGCGGACGTCGCGAAAGCCGCGTCCGACATTCTCACCGGCAAAAATTTCGATCACGGCGTGTTGTGCTCGTCCCCGAACTCTGTGGTCGTTGAACGGGTGGTCGCCGACGAAGCCCGCCGCGAGTTTCAGAAGCAGGGTGGCCATTTCCTGTCCCCGACGGAGACGGTGGCGCTCACCGCCGTGCTCATCACGCCCCAGCGTCTCCCGAATCCGAAACTCGTCGGCAAGTCCGCGGCGACCATCGCCGCCGCAGCCGGCATTGCGATTCCCGAGGGCACGCGCGTGCTGGTCGCTGAACTGCAGGGCGTGGGACGCGACCACCCGCTCTCCATTGAAAAATTGTGCCCGGTGCTCTCCTGGTATGTCGTCAACGACTGGCAGGAAGGGTGTGAACGCTGCAAGCAGATTCTGAAATACGGCGGGATGGGCCACACCATGTCCATCCACTCGACCAACGATGCGGTCATCCTCGAGTTCGGCCTCAAGAAGCCCGCGTTTCGTATCGTTGTCAACACGCCGTCCACACTCGGGTCGATTGGCCTGACGACAGGACTTGATCCGGCGATGACGCTTGGGTGCGGGGGCTACGGCGGGAACATCACGTCTGACAACATCACGCCCCGCCACCTGCTGAATGTGAAGCGACTGGCGTACGAACTTCGCCCGGCGGCCCGGCGTGCTGCGGGCGCATCTTTGCCGTCGGCAGCGGTCCCTCCAGTCGCGAGTGGGCTGAGCGCGACGGCCGTCCGGAACCAGTTGTCAGGTGGCCGGTCGGCAAGCGGCGAGGCCGGAACGGTGGCCTCGTTTGTGTGCGAAGAGGACGTCCGGCAGGCCGTGGCCCTCGGGCGGACCATCCTTGTCGGCGAACGCACGATCGTCACGCCGCTCGCACGCGAAGCCGGCGAAGCGGCGAAGGTGCTGGTTCAGGCCGGCTGGCGGGCCTGAACTCCAAATTCCGCAAGTACTTGCGGGCGGCCGTTACCTTGACGGATCCGCCCGCGGCTGTTACCCTACCAACCACTGATGTCCGGGATGCGTCCGTAACACCATGCGTCACGTTTCGAGCCTGATCGTCCTGGCCGTCTCTGGCCTCGTGGCCGGGTGCGGGGCCCGTGTCGCTCCGGTCGTGCCGGCGGCTCCCCTTCCGGTGAGTGCGCCCGAGCAGGTGGTGGTCCCGGTGGTCACACCGGTGGTTCCCCTGAAGGATCCCATCGAAACCCTGATTGCGGCGTCTGAAGGCCATTTTGCGGCCGGTCAGCGCGAACTTGAGCTTGGGCATCTGTCGGCTGCGAGCAGCCTGTTCGACAAGGCGATTGATGTGCTCCATACATCGTCGACCGGCGGACGCGGCGAAGCCAGGCTGGCGGCGCATTACGAGCGGTTGGTCAGCCGGATCAGTGCGCTTGAGATTCTGGCCTTGCGCGAGGGCGACGGCTTTACACAGGCGCGCACCGAACCCGCGGTGATTGACGACCTGCTCGCGGTGGCGACTCTCGACCTGCCGAATCCCAGCACGACCACCACCGCCATCGTCGCGGCCGACCTCGCCGAGACCGAACATGACTTGCCGATCGAACTGAACGATCGCATCCTGTCGTTCATTGAGTTGTTCCAGGGCAACCTGCGTACGTTCATGCAGGACAGCCTGCACCGCGGCGCGAAGTACATGCCGATGGTCCACTCGGTGTTCCGTCAGGAAGGGCTGCCCCTGGACCTCGCGTACCTTGCGATTGTCGAGAGTGGCTTCAAGAGCAATGCCCTCTCGCGTGCGAGCGCGCGCGGCATCTGGCAGTTCATGCCGGCCACGGGCAAGGAACACGGCCTGAAGCAGGACTGGTTCATTGACGAGCGGTCCGATCCTGAAAAGGCCACACGCGCCGCGGCGCAGTACCTGAAGACCCTCAACAAGATGTTCGACGGCGACTGGAATCTCGCGATGGCGAGTTACAACGCCGGTCCGGGACGGCTGCAGCGCGCGGTCAAGAGTTCCAAACTCAACGACTACTGGAAGCTCACCGAGACGTCCCGTTTCCTGCCCAAGGAAACGCGCAACTACGTGCCGATGATCATGGCGGCAGTGATTATCGCGAAGAATCCGACGCAGTATGGTTTTGAGCCCGGGGTCGCTCCCCCGCTGGCGTATGAC
>CAZLJG010000128.1:0-8594 GCA_964559545.1 uncultured Solibacteraceae bacterium
CGTTCACGCCCTCGACGGCGTCGTGGGTCTTCATCAACTCGTCGAGGTACAGGCGTTCAATCTCAGGCAGCACGGCCTTGAACCGCGCCGCGAATGGCATGCGGATCGCCCGGACAGCCAACCGCAGACTGCTCGCCGACTTAGAGCCCAGGTGTGTCCGCACCCACTCAAGCGCATCCACCATGGGATCACCTGTGGACACCTCATCAACGAGACCAATGGAGAGCGCCTCCGCGGCGCCGACGGATTGCCCCGTCACACACATCCGCTCAGCGTCAGCCCGGCGAATCCGTTCCGGTAGCACGAGTGAGGCGATAGGGGCGAAGAGGCCGAGCGCGATTTCCGGTTGGCCGAGTGACGCAGTCGCACTCGCCACAACCCGGTGGCACAGACTGGCCACCTCGAGACCACCACCAAGGCACTGGCCTCGCACCACCGCGACGATCACGACGTCGCTGTCGAGCATGTCGAACGCCAGTTGCCTGATGGCGGCCAGCATGGGCTCGACCTGACCCGGCAGATGCTCCTGCACCGACGCGCCATACGAAAAGTGCGCGCCCGCGCCTTCCAGGCACACGGCTTTCAGCGCAGGCGTGGTTCTCGCCTCCTGAAACACTGTTCTCAACTCGCCCATCGTCGCGACGTCGAGCACGTTGCCTTTAGTGGCGCCAAAGGTCACCCGCCAGATGGCGTCGTCGTCCAGGACCGCGCGGGTCACGAGTTCAGACATCAGACGAATGCTACCGCACGTAGAACGTCATGCGCGGGAAGGCGAACTGGCCGGAGACCTCATCAATGACGTTGATCTGGCAGGTGTAGAGGCCGGGTTCAAAGGTGCCCGCCGGGATCTCGAACTGGAACAACGTTGCCTGCCGGTTCGCGACGTCGACGACCGATCGGGTGACCACCGGCGTCTCCTGCACCTTGACCTTGCCCCGGTAAAACGCGAGCGACGTGCGAACGTCCACGCCGCGGCCGGCCGTAGCGGAAGAGTCGTACACCTCGTAGTAGAAGAACATCTTCTGGTCCTTCGACACGACGTGCGTGAGGTTCGGGATCATCTGCACGCCGTCGCGCACCAGCGGATTGTCCGACTTGCCGGTCGCGGGCTGCACCTGTGTGCTGAGCACCACCGAACTGACCTTGAGCGGCTGCGCCTGCAGCTGCGGCACGTTGATCGGCGCTTCAAACGACCCCATGAGCCCGGTCGCGTTCTCCCGCACGACAGCCTTGATGGCAAAACGCCCCGGCGGCAACGTCATCCCCGACTGATACAGGATCTGCTTGCCGGCAAGTGTCTTCTCCGTCCCAGCCGGCAACTTCATCGTCTGCCGCAACCGACCGACGGGCATGCCGCGTTCATCGGTGATGACCGCCAGCACGTCGAGCGTGATCTCCTTGAGGCCTTCGGTCACCGGCACGGCCGAACCCGGCACCGACACCGCCACCGGCACGAAGTATTTGTCTGCGGCCAGCCGGAAGTAGGACGACGATGCGATGACCGGCAGGTCGGTGATGGACACGGCCGCCATCAACTGCTCCTGCAGCAACGTCTCGCGGTCGCCCTTCGAAGTGTGGGCGAAGTCGCGGTCGGCATAGTAGCCGGCGCGCGCTTCGACGCGATACTCGGGGTTGAGCGCCCGCACCTGGATTCGACGGAAGCGGCCATCCTTCGTGGTGTTGGTGCTGCTGTAGCCGAGCAGGTAATACGCCGACATGTCGCGGCGGACTCTGGCAAACGCCGCGCCGAAGTTGTTGGAGTCCGTGAACGCGCGCCCACCGGTGTCAGCCGCCAGGGACACCAGCGTGTCTTGTGACGCTGACAGACGGGCAAACTGCTGCGCCATACCGCGGCCACTGAACATCCCCTGCCCACGGCCACTGGCCTGCCGCGCATCACCGCCAGGCACCACGGCCTGCAGACCACGCGTGTCCACCGGATAAATGGACACATTCGAGCGCACGGCCGCATTAATCGCGGATCGCAGCTCGACCTGGTTATCCTGCCCGCTGCGCGCCATGCCGCCGCTGAAATACAGAATCGCTTTCTTCTGTTCGATCGGCGCGAGTGACTCGGCCAGCGTACGCAACGCGCGCAGCCGCAGGTCGTTGTTGAACATCTCCAGCTCGGCCGCCTCAACCTCCGCGACCGTCTCCTCCGTCGCCGCCGCTGCCGCATCGTCTGTCGCGGCCGTGCTGGCGCTTTGCGGCGGCTCTTCGGTGCCTTCCGAGTAAGCCAGTTGATTCAGCGCTTCAGTGACCAGCGCCCGATCGGCCGTGAAGTCGCGCAACACAGTCAGCAACGAACTGACGGTCGCCACCGCGACGAGGTCGGCGGTGGTCATGTCCTTCGCCACAAACTCCCGCGCGGAGTCCACGGCCCGCTGCGTGTCTTCCGGCGCCATCGAACTCGTGTCGAACAGCAGGATGACAAGTCGACGACCCGCGAGTTCCTCCGAGCGCATCGGTGCGGGCGCGACTGGCGCCTGAGGCGGCGTGGCGGCCTGTGTCGTGGACTGCAGCACCTTCTCCTCAACGCCGGCGAGCAGGTCTACGGACGTCGCGGCAAGCGCGGCCTCAGAGATTTCCTGGAAGATGAATGTGCGCACTTGTTGCGGACGTCCGTCTTCCCGAATCTCGAAGTCTTTCTCCGTCAGGCCACGCACGACATTGCCTGCACGGTCGCGCACCACGACGTCCACCGACACCATCGACAGATTCGCGCGGAACACCGGTGCCTGCTGTGCGGAGGGGTAGGCCCCCGGCATGAGGAGAAGCGCGACGATCGCCGCAGCGGTTGTGCGAATACCCAGTAATTTCATGACACCCGTTCCCCGCGTCAGTAGCGGAAGCGAAGATTGAGGACCATCGATCGCATCGGACGCACCGACGTGATTTGTCCGAAGGTCGGCGAATTCACCACCGTGTCCACGTTGGCGTAGTTGACAAAATTCAGCACGTTGTTTGCGTTGAGCTGCACGCTCAGCACCCGTGTACCTCCGAGGCGCACATCACGCGAGAACTGGCCGTCCAGCTGGCGGCTGCCTGGTCCGACGACCATGTTCCGGCTGGAGTTTCCGAACGTGCCCGCGTCAGGAATCGTGAACGCTGCGGTATTGAAATAGCGGTCGATGGTCGGATTGCTGAGTGAGATGGCGGCGCCCGTGTAGTTCGCCCGCAACGTGCCGCTCACACCCTGCGCCACGCTGCTGGCCGCGCCGACAATACGCGCGGTGAGCGGAGTGCCGGACTGCCACGTGAACGCCGTGGTGAAGCGCCAGTTCTCGAGCAGACGGCCGAGTACGCCGCCTTCAGTCAACCAGCGGCGACCCGGTCCCCATGGCAGTTCCACGTTGAGGTTGGCCGACAGTTGATGACGCCGATCGAAACTCGACCGCCCCCATTCAGCCGCGAGATTTTTGTCGTCCTGGGCCACGACAGTGCCGCCGCCGGTGGAAGATGCGTTGTCGCGCGCGTAACCCCATGTGTAGCTGACGCCACCACCGACACCACGAACGGGACGACGGGCGAGCCGGAACGATGCGGCATGTGCCCGCGAGGAGCCTTCATCACTCTGCCAGAGGAACGGCTGCACTCCGTCGATCAACAGCCCGTTGGGTCCACGATTCGGCGCGCGCAGGATGTCGAGGTTTGAACCACGGATGTACGTGTAGTTCGCCCCGACGTTCCAGACCTGCGTCAGGTCGCGCGAGACGTCCATATTCCAGGTCTGGATCAGACCGAGCTGGTAGTCACGTTCGACGCCGTAGTCGTTGGTGATGTCGTCGGCGGTGGCAGTGGCGAGGGGATTCAGCAACGAGAGCGGGGATCCCAGCGCACCGATCGCCGTGTTGGTGACCGCAAAGGGAGGCTGTCCCACCATGTTGCGCGCGATCCCGGAGTACGAGCCGGCGTTGAAGCTGATGCCGTACCCGCCACGGATGATCGTGCCCTGCGCCGCTCTCCACGCAAAACCCACACGCGGGGCAATGTTGTTGCTGTCCGCGAGAAGCAGCCCCTCCGGATACACGCCAGAGAACAAGCCGGTCCCGCCGGACACGACGGGGGCCACGGCCGTGAAGCCCGGCGCGGCATCGAGATTCACCATCTGCCCGTTGGTTTCCACAAACGGCAGCATGAGTTCGTAGCGAATGCCGAGATTGAACGTCAGGTTGGCCGACTTGCGCCAGTCATCCTGCACATAGAGGCTGAACGACCGCCCGCGCATCTTCACGTCACCCGGACCGTACTGCACGGTCGCCTGCTGCGGCATGCCGAGCAGGAAGTCGGCAAAGTCATATCCGCCGCCGCGCACCGTCGTGGACCCGCTTGAATACAGACCGGAGAACGTGAATGCTCCACGGGCATTCGACTCTGTGCGGCTGTTTGACCAGTCCTGACGGAAGTCGCCACCGATGCGAAGCGTGTGCACCCGAAACGGCTTCGTCCACCCGTAGCTCACGGCGAGACGTGTATCGGAGCGCCGGCTGGGCGTGACATCCCGCACGCTCGACAACGACGAAAACGACAACGTCGGCACGCCCCACGTGAACGGATCCGTCGAGACGCCGGCAATCCCCACCGCGCCGGCCACATCTTCGACGTATGCGTACTGGTTCGCTGTGGTGGATGTCGTGCGCGAGATGTTGATGTTGATCGCGTGTTGCGCGCGGTTCTTCGAGATGTTGAGCGTGATGGGCACTGTGAAACTACTGCCGGTCGATCGCCCACCCAACATCGGCAACACATTGTTCTGTTCGTTGTTGTTGCGTCGGTACTGCAGCTGCGCGGTCATGTTGACCATCGTCTGGCCTCCACCCCGACCGCCGGCCGCGCCGCCCCCACGGCCACCAGCGCCCCCTCGCCCCGCTGGCGGTTGCGTGAAGGCATGAGTGACACGCAACGTGATCGAATCCGACGATGAGTCGGTGGTGGTGACGGTGTGATAGTTGCGGCTGGTGCCGTCGAGATTGGGCAGCGGAATGAACTGCAGCAATCCCAGCGCCCCCGCGTTCATCACCGACTGGGGAATCTGATTGCCGGGGAACGGCTGGCCGGTGGCCGGATTGATGACCGGCGATGACAGGTGCGAGAAGTCACCCGCGCGTTGTGCCGCCGTCGGCACCGTGGCGTACTGGTCAAACAGGTTCGCACCGCGATTGCCCGCATAGGTGGCGGTGAAATTGGTGCGGCGTGTCCCGTTGTAGACGCCGGGGATGATCACCGGCCCTCCCACCGTGGCGCCGAAATTCTGACGGTTGTACGGCTGGTTGGTGACGCGGGAGCCGGGACGGAGTTGATACGGATCGCTGTTAAGCGCCGAGCCGCTGAAGCTGTAGTTGGATGAGAACTGGAAGAGACTCTGGCCGCGGCCTCTGCCACCAATCGCGAAGTCACCTGGCGCGCCGCCACGACCGCCCGGGCCCGCTCCACGTCCACCGGGACCGCCGCCCTGTCGTCCCCCCTGCGGGCCGAACCCGGCGGGACCAAGGCCTCCCTCCTGCGTGGGATCAAGGCCCCCTGCAAACGTGCCGGTCGCCGGATCAAATTCGCCACGGGTGATCGCGCCGAGCCGGTCGTTCATCATGCCGCGGTCGATGCTCGCCATGTTGCCGTTGATGGCCACGGCTTCAGTGATTTCCGTCGTGAACCCTGGAGGCAGCATGGCCAGCGCGGCCATCTCGGCCTGACGATCCGGCGGCGTCACTTCCAACGCAGCTGCGCCGGCTGCATTCGCCTGAACGCCCAACGTGGCGAATCGGGCGGCCTGAGGTGATGTAGGTGGTGTGGGTGTTGTAGGTGGTGTGGGTGGTGCACCGGCGACACGCGACGCGAGCACGAGGGCGAAGTCCGCCGTGACGGCACACGGTGCAGCGCCGGCAACGAGTTCACGGTCGCCACGCGCAAACGCGGTCATCTCCACCGCCACCTGATACGTGGCACCACCGGGCACCGTGAGCCGATAGGTGCCATCCACCGCGGTGGATGTGGCAGCGACCAGGCGTTCGCCTGACCGCACGGTCACAGAGACTCCAGGAATCGGGGTCGTGCCACCGACAACCTTGCCAGTGATCACACACCCGGGCGGCTGAGGTGCCGGTGCCTGCTGTGCGCGCACCGGAAGCCACATCGTGAGCGCCAAAAGCGCGCACAACACAAGAAGATTCGACATCCGGCGGTTCATGGTGTCAGTGCATACGGCCCGAGTGGGCGGTACGTTCACCACGGTCCCGACGAATCTGTCACACTCGATAAACGGCATGCGCGATCTCGACTCCCTTCTTCAGACACACTTTGGCCACACCAGCTTCCGGCCGGCACAAGCCCCGGTCGTCGAGGCGGCGATCGCCGGTGCCGACCTGCTGGCGGTAATGCCGACAGGCGCTGGCAAGTCGCTGTGTTTTCAGCTCCCCGCCGTGGTACTCCCCGGCGTGAGCCTGGTCGTGTCTCCACTGATCTCGCTGATGAAAGACCAGGTGGATGAACTGGTCCGGCGGGGGCTCGGCGCGGCGGCGCTGCACTCGATGCAAAGCGCCGACGAGCGTCGCGACACGATCGCGGCCGTCCGCGCGGGCACCATCAAGCTTCTGTACGTGGCGCCTGAGCGCCTCGCCTCGTCCCACTTCCTCTCGATCCTTCGCGACCTGCCGGTGTCGCGTTTCGTTGTGGACGAAGCCCACTGCGTCTCGGAGTGGGGGCACGATTTCCGGCCCGACTACCGTCGCCTCGCCCCCGTGGCCGACGCATGCCGTCGCAGCGACGGACTGCCAGGACGACCACCGGTCCTCGCGTTCACGGCGACCGCCACGCCTGAAGTGCGCGACGACATCGTGCGCCTTCTGGGCTTGCAGGATCCGCAGGTGTTTGTCTCGGGCTTCGACCGTCCGAACATCGAACTGCACGTGCGTCCGGTCTCCGGCGACCGCGAAAAACGTGAACTGCTGCCGCAGCTGGTCGGCCGTCGGCGCGCCCTCGTCTACGCGTCCACGCGCAAGAGTTCCGAGGACGCCGCCGAGACACTCATCGCGGCGGGTCTGGCCGCCGCGGCGTATCACGCGGGACTCAGTGATGCGGAGCGCACCCGTGTGCAGGAGGCCTTCGCCGACGGATCGCTCACCGTCGTCTGCGCCACCAACGCCTTCGGGATGGGCATTGACCGCCCTGATCTTGAGGTCGTCGTTCACAAGGACATCCCGGGATCCCTCGAGGCGTATTACCAGGAAGTCGGCCGTGTGGGCCGCGACGGCCGGCAGGCGGTCGCGACGTTGCTCTGGAACTACGTCGATGTGAAGACGCGCGAATTCCTGATCGAACGACGCTCCGAAGAAGACTCGGATAACGCCGAGCCCCTCGACCCGGAGGAGTTGCAGCATCGAACCGAACTGGAGCGGAAGAAGCTTCGCCGCATGGTGTCGTATGCGGACGCCTCGGGGTGCCTGCGCAACACGATCCTCAGGTACTTCGGCGACCCGGCGGCCGGAGCGGACTGTCAGACGTGCGGCAACTGCCAGCGCCGCACGACGCTGCATCCGGACCAGCTGTTGCACGTGCGAAAGATTCTCTCGGGGATCGCGCGCGGCGGTGAACGCTGGGGACGCCGGAAAATTGCGGCGATGCTCACCGGCCAGCTCGACGACCTTCCGCCGGCGTTGACGGAGTTGTCGACGACCGGGTTGCTCCGCGAACACGACCCACGCATTGTCGAAAAGTGGATCGACGCACTCGAAGGCGCTGGCGCGGTTGCAAGTTCTCCCGACATGTACCGCACCGTGCGTCTGACGGCGCTGGGGCGCGAGGTGATGGCCGGGCGCGTCGAGACACTCGACCTGTTGGTGCCATCCGTCACGGTCAAACGCGCCAAGGGCGGCCGGAAGGCCTCGAAAGCAGCGAAAGGCCCGGCGGCCGGTGGTGTGCCGGATGCCGAACCGGACGAGGAGCTCGTCGGCGCCTTGAAACACTGGCGTCGCGCGGAGGCGTCCCGCCGCAACATGCCGCCGTACGTCATCCTCCACGACAAGACGATTGCCGCGCTTGCCGCCGCCAAGCCGACGTCGGCGGAGGCGTTGCTCGACGTGCCCGGTCTGGGCCCGGCCAAAGTCGCCCAATACGGGGACGCCATCCTCCAGGTGATCGTGCAGTCGGCTTCTCATGCCGCGGACTGAGACTCCGCCCGGCCCGGAAATATTCCCGACGAACGCCGGGATCAGTCGAGCGCGATCTTGTAGACGACCTTGAGCACGTCCGACGGGCCGGTGAGCTGGATGCCGGGCATGTGCCCATCCTCCGGCCACAAGAGGACAAAATCCCCGGGCCGAAGCGTCACAAAGTCACCGGTGCCCGACAGCCACAACAGGTCTTTGGACTCGTCGTAGGGCTCCGCATCGAGCGTGCCCAGCGGTGCGACGCCGATGCGCTCCTCGCCCACAACAACCATCTGCAGGTCGATGTGCCGGCGATGGGCCTCCCACCGACCGTCAGCGAGAGGTTTGGATCGATACCGCTGCACGAGCGCCCGAACAGCGGTGCCATCCACCTGATACTCACCGTCCGCCCACGACTCAAACTGCGTCGTCCGCGCATGCGCCAACGCCTGC
>CAZLJG010000129.1:0-8563 GCA_964559545.1 uncultured Solibacteraceae bacterium
CATCGTCTACGCGTTCGTCGTGGGCGATTACAGCATCAAGTATGTGAACAGCTATTCGGATTCGTCGATGCCGCTGTTCTTCAAGCTCACGTCGTACTGGGGCGGCTTGGACGGATCGTTGCTGTTCTGGGTGACGTTGCTGGCGATTTTTGCCAGCGTGGCGATTCATGTGAATCGCGAGCGGCATCGCCTGCTGATTCCGTGGGTGGTGGCCGTCATCGCCGCCACGCAGATGTTCTTCCTCTTCCTGATGGTCATCCACAACAACCCGTTCGAGACGCATCTGCTCTCGACGCCGGCGGATGGTCGAGGGTTGAATCCGCTGCTTCAGAACTTCTACATGGTCATCCACCCGCCGATGCTGTACCTCGGCTTCGTCGGCATGACCATTCCATTTGCGTTCGGGCTTGCCGCGCTGATCACCGGGCAGTTGGATGATTCGTGGCTGCGCGCGGTGCGGCGCTGGACGATGACGTCCTGGCTGTTCCTGAGCCTGGGGCTCGCGCTGGGTGGCCTGTGGGCGTACGAAGAACTCGGCTGGGGCGGCTACTGGGGCTGGGATCCGGTGGAGAACGCCGGCCTGCTGCCGTGGTTTACCGCGACGGCGTTTCTGCACTCGGTGATGGTGCAGGAACGGCGCGGCATGCTGAAGGTGTGGAACGTCTCGCTCGTGATCATGACGTTCTTCCTCACGATCTTCGGCACGTTCATGACGCGCTCGGGCATCGTGCAATCGGTGCATGCCTTCGGTGAAGACCGGGAACTGGCGTGGATGTTCACGGTCTTCATGATCGTGATTCTCACCGTGAGTTTTGGCCTGGTGATTTGGCGGATGCCGCTGCTGCGCGCCCGCAACGAACTCGACTCGTGGGCCTCGCGGGAAGCCGCGTTCCTGGCGAACAACTGGATTCTGCTGTTCTCCGCGTTCTTCGTGTTGTTCGCGACGATGTTCCCGACGATCAGCGAAGCGCTGCGTGGGGAGCGGCTGACGGTCGGTCCTCCGTTCTTCGACAAGTGGATGCTGCCCATCGGGTTGATGCTCCTCTTGCTGACAGGCATCGGTCCCTTGCTTGCGTGGCGCAAGTCCGCGATGAGCAACATGCTCCACCAGTTCATGTGGCCGATCATCATCGGCGTCGTGACCACGGGCACTGTGATGGCCCTCGGCGCCAATTTCTGGGCGGCTGGGCTGTGTTTTGGTCTCTGTGGATGGGTGTTCACCACCATCGTGCAGGAGTTCTGGCGCGGATCCGGCGTGCGTCAGCGTGCCACCGGCACGGATCGCTTTACCGCGATGATCGGCCTGTTCGCGCGGTCGCGCCGGCGTTACGCCGGCTACATCGTGCATCTGGGCATCGTGTTGATCTTCTTCGGCTTTGCCGGCAACGGATTCAAGCTTGAGGAACAGATCAATCTCGAGCCCGGCCAGGAAGTGGCCATCGGCGATTACGTCGTCAAGTTTGATGCGCTCAAAGTCACAGACGACGGCCAGAAGCAGATGATCACCGGCCACACGACGGTGACGCAGAAGGGCGAGTCGATCGGCGGGATGTATCCGGCGCGGTGGTTCTTCCACGGACGCCAGGATGAGCCGACCACCGAAGTGGCGATCCGGCGCGGATTTGCCGCCGACCTCTATATCGTGCTGGCCGGCTACGAGCTGGAATCGCAGCGCGCGACGTTTGAAGTCACGGTGAATCCGCTGGTGAACTGGGTGTGGTTCGGGTTCGGCATCCTCGGCATCGGCACGATCCTCTCGCTCTTGCCGGAACGCGCGATGGCCTATGCCGCAGCGAAGGCACCGGCTGGCGTCGTCACTACGTCGCTGATGCTCGTGTTCTTCCTGGGCGGATTTGCTCCGCACGCACACGCGCAACACGTCGAAAACCCACAGGTGGTCCTCCTGGTGCCTCGGTCGCCGGATGAAAAGAAGGCGCGCGAGAACATCATCTGCATGTGTGGCACCTGCGGGCGCAAGCGCGTGGCCGAATGCACCTGCGGCACGGCGGATGCGATGCGGCAGGAGATTTCTGCACTGATCGCCGAAGGGAAGTCCTACGACGACATCGTCGATTACTACGTGCAGAAGTACGGCAGTCAGGAAGTGCTGGCCGCGCCCATCGACAAGGGGTTTAATCGCCTGGCGTGGTTTCTGCCGTACGCAGTAGGTGCACTCGGCATTCTGGTTGTCGGCGGGATCGCCGTGCGGTGGACCCGTCGCGGCAGCGATACGGCCGTGGTGGCCACGCCGACCGATACGCCGGCGCGCCAGGAACGGGAAGCGAGGTTGGACGATGAGCTCCGCGACCTCGACTGAGTCCGCCCCGTTTACCGCGGGACATTTTTACGTGTTGCTCTCCATGGTGGCCGCGACGGCCGCTGTGGTGATGGCCCGGAATACCCACCCGGCCGCGTTGCTGCTGCTGAGCGCCGCCGCACTGGCGTCTGGCTACACGGCCTATGCGCTCCATCAGGCGCTGGTCGGCCTGCTCTCGAAGAATCGCCCCCCGGTCATCGGCGCGCGTCAGCGTGAAGTGCTTGAGCAGGACAAGGGCACCGTCCTGCGCGCGATTAAGGACCTTGAGTTCGACTACGGCATGAAGAAGGTCAGCGAAGCTGACTACGAGGACATGCTCGGCCGCCTCAAGCAGCGCGCGCTCTTGATCATGGAGCAGCTCGATCAGATTCCACCGGACGCACCCAAAGTGCACGAGCCGGCCGCCGCATCGACCAGGACGGTGACGTGCAGTCGCTGCCGCACGAGCAACGAAGGCGATGCGAAGTTCTGCAAGCAGTGTGGTGAACGACTCGGGAGTGTGAACGCGTGAGGTCCCTCGTAGCCTGGATTCTTGCTCTGTGTCTGGTGCCTTCGGTCGCAGCCGCGCAGATGCCGAACTTCCGCGAAATGTCGGGACGTCCCTTGCCGTCGCCGGATGTGCCGCCTGGCAGCCTCTCGGTGCGTGTCGCGATCGGTGACTTCAGCAATCCGTTAAACGGACACCTCGTGGACGTCTCGGTGGACGGCCAGTCGCGCACGGTCACGACCGGCGAGGACGGCCGCGCGTTGGTGTCGGGGCTGCGCGTGGGCAACACGGTCCGCGTGAGCACGATGATCAACGGTGTGCGTCTCGACTCGCAGCCGATTCCGATTGGCACCACCGGCATGATGGTCGCGCTGGTCGCCACCGACCCTGCGGAGGCAGGAGCGCCGGCTGCGCCCGCAGAACCCGGAGCCGCCCCAGTGAAGGGGACGGTCGTCCTCGGCCCCGAATCACGTGTCATCGTCGAACTCGCCGAAAACGGGTTGACGGTGTTTTACGTGATGGAGGTGTTGAATGAACTCTCCGCGCCCGTCGATATCGATGGTCCGCTGATTTTTGAACTGCCGCGGGAGGCGCGCGGCACCTCGATGTTGCCGGAGTCATCCAAGCAGGCGACCGCGAATGGCCCCCGTGTCATCGTGACGGGTCCATTTGCGCCGGGCGTGACCCGGGTCGAAGCGGCGTTCGAACTCCCGTACCGCGGGCCGACGACGCAGCTGGCGCAGGTGTGGCCGGCGACATTGCAGCAGCTCACGCTCCTCGTTGAGCAACGGGGCGCGCTTGAGATTGCGTCACCTCAGGTCGCCGCCCGCAATATGGTGAGCAACAACGGGCAGCCGCTGATCTTTGCGTCCGGCCCGGCGATTCCGGCGGGGCAGTCGCTCGTGGTGGACTTCACCGGCCTGCCGCACCATCCGGTCTGGCCGCAGTGGACGGCGCTGCTGCTCGGGCTGGCCGTTGTGGGCTGGGGCATCTGGGGCGCAGTCACCGCGCCGGCTCGGCGTGCCTGATCTGGACTTCACCACCGTCCACGTCGTGGACGTGTCACGGACCTACGGCCGCCGGCGGGCCTTGTCGCACGTGTCCCTGGACGCGCAAGCCGGCCGCGTGCTTGGGTTGTTCGGCCCCAACG
Source organism: uncultured Solibacteraceae bacterium (assembly GCA_964559545.1). GTDB lineage: Bacteria > Acidobacteriota > Vicinamibacteria > Vicinamibacterales > SCN-69-37 > SYFT01. The sequence continues at coordinate 3,955 of CAZLJG010000129.1, forward strand.
GGGCGGGCAAGTCCACGCTCCTGAATATTCTCGCGACGCTGCTGCGCCCGTCGGCCGGCAAGGTGCTGTACGGCACACATGCCGCAGGCACCGCCGGTGATCCGCTGCGGGCGTCCATCGGCGTGCTCGGGCACGACCTTTACCTGTATCCCGATCTCACTGCCGCTGAGAACCTGGCATTTTTCGGCAGGCTTTATGGCGTGCCTGATTTGGACGCGCGAGTCAGTGAGTGCCTGGCGCTCGCGCGGCTGACCGATCGCGCTGACGACCGATCCGGCGGATTCTCGCGCGGTCTGCGGCAACGGCTCGCGCTTGAGCGCGCGCTGATCCACCGCCCTCGTCTGGTGTTGCTTGACGAGCCATTCACGGGGCTTGACGATGCCTCGGCGCATATCTTGATTACGCGACTGCGAACGCTCGCGGCGGAAGGGGCGATCGTGATCATGGCGACCCATGACTTCGACACGGCGGAAACGCTGGTGGATGACGCCGTGTGTATTGATCGTGGGCATGCATTCGAGATTCCGCCTGGCGGCGGATCACTCCGCGATCGCTATCGTCGTGTCTTGCAGGAGACCGCATGACGCCGGGATTCCTGAAAACGGTCGGCATCATCGCCCGCAAGGATCTCGTTGTCGAGGCCCGCAGCCGGGAGTTGCTGTACACGACCGTGTTTTTTGCTGTCGCCGTCGTGTTGATCTTCTCGTTCAGCTTTGTCGTGGATGGCGCACCACTGACGGATGCCGCGGCAGGCATCTTGTGGGTGGCGCTGGCGTTCTCCGGCACACTCGCCCTGGGACGGACGTTCGAGCGCGAGCGGCAGTCCGAAACGTTGAAGGCACTGTTGTTGGCGCCGGTGGAACGCGCGGCGTTGTACCTGGGCAAGCTGATCGGGATGCTGGTCATCATGTCGCTGGTGGTCGCGGTGGTCGGCCCCCTGGTCGTCGTGTTATTCCGTGTGTCGCTGACTGGTGTGTTCTGGCATCTGCTTGGCCTGCTGGTCGCCGGCGGGCTGGGATTTGCCGGCGTGGGCACCCTGTTTGGTGCGATGTTGAACCGGAGCCAATCGCGGGACGTGTTGCTGCCGGTGGTGTTGTACCCGCTGACGGTGCCCGTCATGATTGCGGGTGTCAGCGGTACGGCCGCCTTGCTGGCCGCCGAACCGAATCTGGCGCGCGCGGAAGTGTGGCTCTCCATGCTGGTATTCTTTGACGCGGTTTTCCTGACGCTGGCGTTGTGGGTGTTCGACGCCGTGATGGCAGAGTCGTAGGAGTGGCGATGGGACAGAATCGACTGATTGCCGGGCTGGTGGTGGTGGCGGTGGGGCTGTTTGCGGGCGCGCCGTTTGTCATCGATGCGGCGCCCTACGAATCGACCATGGGGTTGATTCAGAAGATCTTCTACTTCCACGTGCCCTCGGCCATGGTGATGTTCGGCTCCGCCTTTGTGTGCGGCATTGCCAGCGCGATCTATCTGGCGCGGCGCACGCCGGGATCCGACCGTGTGGCGATCGCCGGCGCGGAGCTGGTCGTGGTGTTCGGCATCATCGTGCTGGTGACCGGTCCCCTGTGGGCGCGCAAGGCCTGGGGCGTCTGGTGGGATTGGGGTGATGTCCGGCTGGTGACGTCGCTCGTGTTGTGGCTGATCTTTGTCGCGTACACGCTGCTGCGCCGATTCGCCGGCCCCGGCAGCGACGTCCTCGCCGCCGCGGTGGGTGTGTTCGGCATGGCGAACGTGCCGTTTGTGTACTGGTCGGTGAACGTCTGGCGGACGTTGCATCCCAAGACCACCGTGGTGCGCACGCTGAGTCCTGAAATGCGATTTCCGTTTTATTGGTGCCTGGCCGCGTTCCTGTGTCTGTATGTCGCGCTGTTGTTGTTGCGGGTGCGTCTGGAGCGCAGCAAGTCGACGCTCGAGGCGGTCTACGCGGAACTTGAAGACTGAGGTGTGAGATGGCCGATGTCCGTGTGAAAAGAACAATCGTCCGTGGGCTCCTGGCCGTGGCCGTCTGTGCCGTGGCGCTCTGGGCTCCGGTGCTGGCGCAGCAGCCGCCGACGCCTGACGGATTCGTCCCGATGAGCGAAGTCACCAATCGGGAAGTGTTGCCGGCCACGCCGCTGGTGTTCTACGCCTACGCGTTTGTGTGGGTGGCGTTGATGGGGTACCTGTGGATCATCTGGCGCCGCATCGGCCAGGTGGAGCAGGACCTGGCGGCCGTGACGCGTCGGCTCTCCCAGACTCGCGACGGACGATGACATGGGCGGCATGACGTCGTCTCACTTCATCTTCATCCCCGCCGTGTTGTTGATCGGCGTGGTCATCGGCTGGGTGCTGGGATCACGCGCGGCACGCGACGCGTTCGCCGTGGAGCTCAAGCGGCGCGAAGAACGCGCGGCGCGCAAGAGCGCGTCCTGACGCCGCGTTGACGTCAGTCGCCGGTGGCGAGCCGACGGGCGAGCAGGTCGGGCAAGCCGGCCGCTCGAATCCGCTGTTGCGCGCGGCTGACGTCGTAGGCGACGCGCCTCAACTCGATGGTTTTTCCCTCGAGGTCCAGCAGCGCGTAGGCCGCGCGTGGGTCGCCATCGCGCGGTTGACCCACCGACCCTGGGTTCACGAGCCAGCGGCTGTCCTCAGTGACCTGAATCGTCCATCGCGCCCTTCGTGAGGGTGTCTCGTCATACACCGCGCGATCACACAGGCGGAACACGGTTTGGACGTGTGTGTGGCCGTGGAGGATCAGCTGGGCGTCGTCGGCCTGGAATCCCATGCGTGCGTCGGCGCTGTCCAGAATGTAGAAGTCCTCGTCGTGTGGCGCGCCATGGCACAACGTGACGTCGGTCCCACACGGCACCGGGCCCGGCGTGAGTGCCGCCAGTCGCGCCAGGTGTTCCGGCGGCAGTTGACCGCGGGTCCATTCGATGGCCTGGCGGGCAACCGGGCTGAACATTGCCGCCGTCGTGATGCCGGCGCACACGCGGTCGTGATTGCCGCGGACCATCCAGCGCGGCGCAAGGTCCGCAATGCGATCAAGGACTTCCCGGGGCGACGCGCCGTACCCGACCAAATCACCGAGGCAGATCGTGCCCACGCAGCCGGTCACCGCGGCATCCGCGAGCACGGCGTCGAGCGCCTCGAGATTGCCGTGAATGTCGCTCAGGACCAGCAGGGGATTCTTCACGAGAGCCAGCTCCCAGGAGCGCTGTGGAGCGCGTCGAGAATCCGGTCCGCCACCGCCGATGCCGAGGAACGTGACGCCTGTACACGCAGGTGCGCCAGACGGTACGTGTCCACACGCGCGGTAAAGAGCTGCTCCAGTGCAGGGCGATCGGCCGCGAGCGGGCGTCGCCCATCCAGCGGGATACGCGCCACGAGTTCGGTCAGGGGCACGTCAATCCACACCGACGCCCCATCCATGTTGATCAGCGTGCGATTGTCGGGGTCGGCAAAGGTGCCTCCACCAGTGGCGATGACCACGTGACGCAGCGGCTGCAGCACCGTCAACATCTCACGCTCAACGGCGCGAAAATACGCCTCGCCGTGTTTGGCAAAAATCTCGGCGACGGTCTTTTTTTCACGCACCTCGATGAGGTGATCGATGTCCTCGAAGCGCCAGCGCAGTCGCGCGGCGAGATGCCGGCCGACCGTGCTCTTGCCGGAGGCCATGAAGCCGACGAGATACACCTTGTCCGCATTCATGGGGTCGGCACGCGCAGGGTCGCGAGGTCTGTCCAGAAGTCTGGATAGGACACCGCGACGGCATCCGCGCTCTCGATGGTGGTTGGTCCGGTGGCGCCCGCCGCAACAAGCGTAAACGCCATGACGAGTCGATGGTCGTGCACCGCATCGGCGTGGCCACCTCGTGGTTGGCCGGCCCGTCCGTTGATCACGAAGCCATCCGGATATTCGTCGGCCGTCACACCGAGGGCGCGCAGGCCCGTGACCAGTGCGGAAATCCGATCGCTCTCTTTGACGCGAAGCTCGCCGGCGCCACGGACTTCGAGCCGTCGCCCGTGTGCGGCGCAGGCAGCAAGCACGGGAAGCTCGTCAATCAATCCAGGCACTTCGTCCGGCCCGATGGTGGTGTCCGTGCAGGCACCGTAGGCGACCGACACCGTGCCGACGGGCTCTCCGCCGAGCACATGCGTTTCAGTGATGGTCACCGTCGCGCCCATGCGCCGCAGCGCGGCGACAAAGCCGAGGCGCCGCGGGTTCAGGGCGACGCCAGTCAACTCCACGTGTGAACCGGGCAGAGCTGCGGCAAGCGCCGCCCACACGGCCGCTGACGACGGGTCGCCGGGGACGTCGAGGATGTCTGTGGGAGCCGTTGCGCGTTGGCCCCCGTCCACCGACACGCGCAGCTGATCGACGGCACAGGACAGGCCGAAGAGGGGAAATGCCCGCTCGGTGTGGTCCCGCGTCGCGGCGGGCTCGGCCACCGTGGTTCGGCCTCCGGCCTGCAACCCTGCCAGGAGAATCGCGCTCTTGATCTGTGCGCTGGCGGCGGCCGGCGTCCAGTCGATGGCCCGCAGGCGCGCGCCGGTGAGTGTCACCGGAGCGCGGCCGTCGTGTGCGGTCAGGTGCGCCCCCATCGCGTGCAGTGGATCCATGA
>CAZLJG010000130.1:0-8552 GCA_964559545.1 uncultured Solibacteraceae bacterium
AAGCCGAGCAGCGTGGACTTGCCGCTGCCCGAAGGCCCGGTGATCGCGACCGTCTGGCCGCTCTCAATGCGGAACGAGGTGGGATGCAGGATGGTCAGCGGCCCGGCACCGCTCGTCACGGTGCGGGACACCTCAATGAGTTCAATCATTCAGCGGCTCAGCAGGTCGTCCACGACGGGACGGAGAACGGGATAGACCAGCGCGGCAATCATGCGTTGCCCTTCCGCCGTGGGATGAATCCCATCGTCCTGGTTCAGATGCGGCACGCCGGCGACGCCTTCGAGCATGAATGGCAGCAGCGGCACGTTGTGTTCGTTGGAGAGGTCGCGATAGATCGCCCGGAAGGTCGCCCGGTAGTCGTCGCCCAGATTCGGCGGCGCCTCCATCCCGAGCAGCAACACCAGGCGGCCCGACGCTTTCGCCGTCGTGATGATGCGCGACAAGTTGCTCTTGGTCTCGCTCGGGGCCGTGCCGCGCAGGGCGTCGTTGGCACCAAGCGCGACAACGAGAATTTTGACCGAGGGTTCAAGGACCCACTCGAGTCGCGCGAGGCCGCCGGCGGAGGTGTCTGCCGAAACACCCGCATTCACAATCGAGACTTCGTTGTAGCCGTCGGTCGCCAACTCCTGACCGATCAGGGCGGGATAGGCCTCGTTCTGCAGCAGTCCGTACCCGGCCGTGAGGCTGTCGCCCAGAAAGGCAATCTCGTAGGTCGGAGGCGCCTCACCCTTGAGCTCCGCCGCCTGGGTCTCCGATAACGCCAGCGGCTGCTCGGGCTGACGGCCACACGCCGCGTCGCGGACCGAACATCCGGCGAGGACAAACAGCAGGAGCGGAGACAGCCAACGGGAGCGACGAACGTGTGACATGGTGATTATTGTATCGGGGTAGAATCCTGCGCGTGACCCTCCGCCGCGCGCTCGGCCCCTTCGACGGCACGATGATCGTCATCGGCGGCATCATCGGGTCCGGCATCTTCATCAATCCCTATCTGGTGGCGCGGGCGCTGGACACCCCGTTTCTGGTGTTATCCGCCTGGGTGGCCGGCGGTGCCATAGCGCTCGCGGGCGCGTTTGCCTATGCCGAACTCGGACAGCGGTTGCCGAGTGCCGGAGGCCAGTATGTCTACCTCCGTGAAGCGTGGCATCCCCTGGCGGGCTTCCTCTACGGCTGGGCGCTCCTGTTCATGATCGAGACCGGCGCCATGGCCGCCGTGGCGATCACCTTCGCGCAATATGCCTCGCGCATGATGGGTGGTGACGGCGCAGACCCGCAGTTCATCGCGGTGGGATCCATTCTGCTGCTCTCGGTCATCAACTACTTCGGCGTCAAGCCGGGCAGTCAGATTCTGAACGTATTCGTTGTGCTGAAGGTCGCGGCGCTTGGCGCGCTCATCCTGTTTGCGTGGACCGGCCCTGCGGCGCCGGAGTGGCTCTCGGCCTCACGCGTGGACGACTCACCGTCCACCGCCCTGACCTTCGGCGTGGCCCTCATCCCCATCCTCTTTGCGTACGGCGGCTGGCAGAACGCGAACTACGTCGCCGAAGAGATGCGTGACCCACGGCGGCACCTGCCCATCAGCCTCATCATCGGCACGCTGGTGGTGGTGGTCGTGTATCTGCTCGCAAACGTGGCGTACATGCGCACATTGGGCCTGGCTGGGTTGGCCGCCACCGAGACCCCGGCCGCGGAAGTCGCGAGCCAGTGGTTCGGCGGCATGGGTGAACGGCTGATTGCCGGCGCCATCGCCATCTCGACATTTGGATTCCTGAACCTCGCGATCCTCGCGCCCACCCGCGTGTACTTCGCGATGGCGCGTGACGGCGCGTTTCTGCCGGCGTTGGCGCGCGTGCATCCCAAGTACCAGTCACCCGCCGCGGCGATCGTCCTGCAGTCCACCTGGGCCATTCTCCTGACGCTCACCGGCACCTACGGCGACCTGCTCAACACCGTCGTGTTTGCCGACTGGATCTTCTTCGGCCTGACGGTTGCCGGCCTCTTCGTGCTGCGACGCCGCAGCACGACCGACGGATTCCAGACGCCCCTGTATCCGATCCTGCCCGCTGCCTTTGTGCTGGTGGCGATCGTGGTGGTCTACTCGGTCATTGCCACCGACCCGTGGCGGTCGGCCGCAGGGGCCGGCCTGCTCGCACTCGGCGTGCCGGTCTACTACTTCTTCACGTCACGCCCGAAGGCGCCGCATGCTGACTGAACCTCTGGCCCCCTACATGCTCTGGGCCAAGACCCGGACGCCGGCCGCAATTGATCTGGCGGGCAGCAATCTGTTGTCGTGCGCGGTGGACGACCTCCCCGGCGTACGCGACGCGCTCCAGTTGACCGCGCCCAACGATAACGGATTTGCCCCGCTGCGAGACGCGATTGCCGCTCATGTCGGTGTTCCCTCCTCGCGCGTCGTCACCGCCACAGGCTGTTCAGGCGCCAACTTCCTCACGATCGCCGCGCTGGTGGGACCGGGCGACGATGTGCTGGTGGAACAGCCGGGGTACGACCCACTGGTCGGCGCGTGCACGTTGCTCGGTGCGCGCGTGCACCGCTTCTCGCGCCCGTTCAACCGTCGCTTCGGCATCGACCTCGATGAAGTGCGGTCGAAGCTCACATTGCGGACGCGCCTGATTATTGTGACGAGTCCGCACAATCCCTCGGGCGTCTGCCTCGACCAGGACACGCTCCTGGGGCTTGTCAGTCTCGCAGACGCCGCCGGCGCGTACCTGCTGGTGGACGAGGTCTACCTCGATGCCGTGAATCTCGCGGCGCAGGACTCCAGCCGTGCCGTGTCTGCGACGCGGCTCGATGGCCCGGTCATCGTAACCAACAGCCTGACGAAGTCGTATGGCCTGAATGGCCTGCGCTGCGGCTGGGCGGTGGCGCCACCGGCACTTGTGCATCGCCTCTGGCGCGTGCGTGACCTCGTTGAAGCGGTCGGCAGTGCCGTCTCCGATCGGTTGAGTGCGTTTGCGTTCACGCAGATGCCCCGCCTTCGTGAACGCACGTACGCGATTGTGTCGGCGAACCTGGAACTGGCCCGCGGATTCACGTCTGCGCAGACACGACTCGGCCTGGCGGCGCCCCCATCAGCAACGGTGCTGTTTCCCCAACTGCGCGGCGTGGACGATACCGAGCCGTTCGTACGACGCCTGGCCACGGAGTTCGGCGTGGCGGTTGCGCCTGGACGGTTTTTTGACGCGCCCGATCACTTCCGCATCAGCCTCGCCGGGGCCACCGCGCCGCTGGCCGAGGGCCTTTCCCGGATCACCGAGGCCCTCCGGTCTGTAGACTGACCTGATGGCCAGGCGCGATCGTCCCGCAATCTACCTCGACCCGGCAGAAGCGGCCGCGGCGCAACACGCGCGACGACACAAGTTCCACACCGAGGATGTCCCGAGGCTTCGGGTCATCGGCTTTGCCTTCAACACCATCGGCATCATCGTCCACAACTGGCTGGTCTTCGGCACATTCGCCTGGTGGGACGCGGCGCAGCATTCGGCCGTGTTGCTCGGATACGCGTTTATGGCCTGGGTGGTGCTCGCCACGTTCTGGGATCGGGTGCGCGTCATCAATCTGGGCGATGTCTTCTTTGCGCTCGACCTGGTGCCGATGGCATACGTCGTCTACGTCACTGGCGCGGACCAGAGCTTCATGTGGTTTGTCTTCGCGGCGAGAGCCGCGGATCAGATGGCGATTTCGTTCAGGCATGCGTTGGTGTTCTCGCACCTGTCCACGGGAGCCTACGCCGGGCTGATCCTGTGGGTGGCGTTCGGCGAAGGGCGCGACGTGCACTGGGCGGTCGAAATCGCCAAGATCGTCTTCCTGTACATCCTGTGCATGTACATGACGTTGTCGGCCCGCGCGGTCGCCGCGCGGCGGCGTCAGTTCGACGAAGCGCGCCGGATGGCCGAGCAGGCGGTGCGGGATGCCGCCGACCGGCGCCGCGACCTCGAACACGCCATGACCCGGCTCGAAGCGGCCAACCGGACCAAGACCGAGTTCCTCGCCAACGTCAGTCACGAGGTCAGAACGCCACTCAACAGCGTGATCGGCAACGCGGACCTGCTGATGGACACGCCGCTGTCGATCGACCAGCGCGAGATGCTCGGCGTCATGCGCGACTCCGCGGAGTCGCTGACGCGCATCGTGGATGACATCCTCGACCTGTCGAAGATGGAGGCACAACGCCTGCCGCTGGAATCCATTCCGATGCGAATCCGCGATGTCGCGGGCCAGACCGTGCGGATGTTTGCGGCGCGGGCGCACCAGAAGGGGTTGACGCTCGTCTGTCATGTCCATCGCACCGTACCCGACGTGGTGCAGGGCGACCCGCATCGCCTCCGTCAGGTGCTCACCAATATCGTCAACAATGCGATCAAGTTCACGGAACGCGGTGAGGTCACACTGCATGTGGAGGTCGACGACGCCCAAGATTCGCGCGTCTCTCTGCGGTTCTCCGTGCGTGACACCGGCATCGGCATTCCCAAGGCGAGGCAGAAGGCGATCTTCGAAGCCTTCACACAAGCGGACGGGTCGGACACACGCCGATACGGTGGCACCGGCCTCGGGTTGACGATCGCGGCCCAGCTGGTCGGCCTGATGCAGGGGCGGCTCTGGGTGGAGAGTGAAGAAGGCGTCGGCAGCACGTTCCAGTTCGTCGCGTGGTTCGGCACCCATGGCGCGCGGCCGACCACGGCGCCGTGGGGAGACCAGCCGCTCCGAATTCTTGTGGCGCATGCCCATGAGGTCACCCGGTCCGCGATTCTTGAACTGCTGGCGCCATGGCCAACGGTCACCGCCGCCGCGGCAGCTGGTGGCCGCGCGGCCATGGCCGCCATCGAAGTGGCGGCGTCGAGTGGGCAACCGTTTGATGTGGTGCTGGTGGACTCGGCCTTGCCCGCGCTCGATGGGTTTGAGCTCGCGGCCCGCGTAGGCGCCACGCCGGGCCTCGCGCGCCACGTCGTCATCCTGCTGCCGACGACCCAGCTCACCACCGGCGCGGAGCGCGCCATCTCGATTGGCGCGCGGTATCTGGCATTGCCGGTGGTGTGGAAGACACTCGCAGACACCTTCACGACGCTGATGGCCGCCCCTGGCGCACCGCGTCCAGCGGCGCCTGGACGCCGGGTATCGCAACGGGCCCTGCGCGTCCTGGTCGTGGACGATCACGTGGTGAATCAGGCGGTCGTGTCTGCCGTCCTCCGCAAGTGGGGACATGCCGTGGCGACCGCGCTCGACGGCCAGGAAGCGGTGGACAAGGTCGCAGCCGAGTCCTTCGATCTTGTGCTGATGGATCTGCAGATGCCGGAAATGGACGGCCTTCAGGCCACGCGCCTGATTCGCGCACGGGAGCTCTCACTCGCTCTCCCCCGACTGCCGATTGTGGCGATGACCGCCCGCGCGATGACCGAAGACCGTGACCAGTGCCGGGACGCCGGCATGGACGGCTTCTTGTCGAAGCCGCTCGATCAACCCGAACTCTTCGAGCTGCTGGAAATGGTGGGACGACAGGTGGGTCCTGCGGACTCCGCGGAGGCCACCCCGGTCGCGGGCCGCTCGGTGCTGCCGCTCATCAGCGACCCCGACACCCGCCGGCATGTCATCGGGCTGTTTCTTGATACCGCGCCGCGCCAGGTGGAACGCCTGCAGCGCGCTGTGGAGGCCGGCGACGCCCCGGTTATCGCCGCCACCGCTCACGCCCTCAGGGGCGCCATGTCGCACTTCGCGACCGCCGATGTGTCACACCTCGAGCAGCTCGAAGAGCTCGGACGCGAGGGGCGCCTGACGTCGGCGCCCGGAGTGCTCGCGCAGGTCGAGGCCGACATCACCGCCCTGCTGACGGAGCTGCGCGCCCTACAATAGGGGCATGTCACGATTCTCCCGTTCCCTGTGCTCCCTGCTTGTTGTCGCCGCCACGGCGGCGGTCGCGTTTGCGCAGTCCCAGGCGGCTGCCGTCCCGGTCAACCGGACGCAGTTGCTCAAGGACCTTCAGACCCTGTCGGCTGACGACATGGAAGGCCGGCTCGTCGCCACACCCGGCGGCGCCAAAGCCCGCGCCTTCGTCATCGACCGCTTCAAGGCCAGCGGCATCGCCCCACTGGGAGCCTCGTACGAACATCCGTTCGAGTTCACGTCGGGCCGGGGTGGCACCGGCACACCGCGCACCGGCGTCAACGTGCTCGGGGTCATCAAGGGCACCCGCACACCCGATCGCTACATGGTCATCACCGCGCACTACGACCACATCGGCGTCAGGAACGGCGCCATCTTCAACGGCGCGGACGACAACGCGTCGGGCACGGCCGCGCTGTTTGCCCTCGGTGAATACTTCAAGGCCCATCCGCCCGCGCACTCGTTGATCTTCGCGGCGCTTGATGCCGAGGAATCCGGACTGCAGGGCGCGCGCCGGTTCGTGGCCGCGCCGCCGGTGCCGCTCGACCAGCTGGTGATCAACATCAACATGGACATGATTGGCCGCGACGCCAACAACCTGCTCTACGTGGTTGGCACTCACACCCAGCCGTTCCTCAAGTCCACCATCGAGCAGATTGCGGCTGGCGCCAATGTCACTCTGCGCATGGGCCACGACAACCCGGAAGAAAAGGGCGTCGAAGACTGGACCCGCTCTTCCGACCACTTTCCGTTCTGCCAGGCGAAGGTGCCGTGCCTCTACTTCGGGGTCGAGGACTTCGAAAACCACCACAAGGCCACGGACAAATACGAAACGATGACGCACGACTTCTACGTGCGCGTGGTGCAGACGATGGTGCTGGCGGTGAAGACGTTTGATGAAAAAGGCGTGAGCCGGTAACACCCATGCTCACCTCGGTGCCACTCGGTGCACTGGCGGTTGCCACGGTGGCGGGGCTGGCCGTCGGCGTGGAGCGACAGTGGAGCGGGCACGCCTCCGGCGAAAACGCCCGGTTCGGCGGCCTGCGCACCTTCACGATGATCGGCCTTGTGGCCGGCGTCGCCGGCTGGTGGATGACGTCCGGGCTCGGGACCGCCGCGGCCGTGTTGCTCGCGGGCCTGGTGGCGATCATCGCGATCGCGTACGTCGCCGCGAGCCATCGCGACATTGATGCGACGACCGAAGTCGCCGCGCTGGTCGTGGTGGTCGCCGGCGCGTTGGCGGGCGCCGGCCAGGCGGCCGTGGCGTCGGGCATCACCGCCCTCACCGTGCTGCTGCTCGCCGAGAAGTCACAACTGCACGGACTGGTGGGCCGGCTCGGCGCGACGGAACTGCGCGCAGGCGCGCGATTCGCCGTGATGGCCGTCGTCATCCTGCCGCTGCTCCCGGCTGAACCACTCGGTCCGTTCGGTCCGTTCGGCACCATCCAGTTGCGACTGCTCTGGGCGCTGGTGTTGTTTTTCTCCGGTCTGAGTTTTCTTGGTTTCCTCGCGCGTCGTGCGTTTGGCGCCAAACGCGGGTACGCGATTGCCGGCGCGCTGGGAGGGCTGATGTCCTCCACCTCCGTAACACTGACCTTTGCGCGACTCAGTCGCGAACATCCAGAAAGTGGGCGGATGCTCGCCGCCGGCGTCATGGGCGCCAACGTGATGTTGTTCCCGCGCGTGCTCGTCGCGACGGCGGTGCTCGCCCCCACGCTGGCGTTGTCGTTATGGCCGGCATTCCTCGCGCCCGTGGCGATCGGCGTGTTGCTTCTGGCTCGCGGTGTGACGGAGGAGGCCGCGCCAGCCGACGCCCCCGAGGATCCCAACCCTCTCCAAGTCGGCGCCGCCCTGCAGATGGCGGTGGTGTTCCAGGTCGTCCTGTTCGTCGTGTCGTTGGCTGAGTCGTGGTTCGGATCTGCGGGCCTCTACGCGTCGGCGGCGGTCCTCGGGCTCACTGATGTGGATGCGCTGACGGTATCGCTGTCGCAGCAGGCGATGTCAGGCACCGCGATACCCGTCGCCACGGCCGCGCTCACACTCGGTATCTTCACCAACACGGTGGTCAAGACACTGATTGCGCTCGCCGTTGGGCGCGGCACGTTCCGGCTGCTCGCCACCATCGGCCTTGCGGCGATGGCGGCGTCCCTGGCAGCGGGTCTCGTGTTGCTTACTTCGTTTCTTTGAAGACCTTCGACGCCATCGCGACCATGCCCGCCAGGTCCGAGACATTGGCCGGGAGGATCATCGTGGTGCTCTTCTGTGCGAGCTCGCCGAACTGGGTCACATACTGCTCCGCCACGCGCAGCTGCGTGGCCTCGACGCCACCGGGCTGCCGAATCGCGTCGGCGACCTGACGGATGCCTTCAGCGGTGGCCGTGGCGACCGCAAGGATGGCTGATGCTTCGCCTTCAGCTTCGTTGATCTGCTGCTGCTTGCGCGCTTCCGACGCCTTGATGACCTGCTGTTTCAGGCCCTCGGCTTCGTTGATCGCAGCGTCGCGCTGACCTTCGGACGTCAACACCACAGCGCGCTTTTCGCGCTCGGCGCGCATCTGCTTTTCCATCGCCGCCAGCACATCGTGAGGCGGCGTGATGTTTTTGATCTCGTAGCGCAGCACCTTCACACCCCAGGCTTCACTCGCCTTGTCGAGT
>CAZLJG010000131.1:0-8435 GCA_964559545.1 uncultured Solibacteraceae bacterium
GCCTGCGTGATGCCGGCAAGCCGTTTCTCACCGAAGCGGCGATGTGCAAGCTGGTAGCGAGCGAAGCCGCGGAACGCACCGCGTCACTCGCCGTCAATCTGTTCGGGGGCTACGGGTTCGTGAAGGACTACCCGGTCGAGAAGCTCTACCGCGACGCGAAGATCGGGCAGATCTACGAAGGCACATCGAACCTGCAGCTGCAGACGATCGCCAAGAATATTCTGGCGTAGGTCGGAGCCGCCGGACTACTTCAGAATTTCCGCAGCAATGATCATGCGCTGCACTTCAGACGTGCCCTGGTAAATCTCGGCGGCACGCACGTCTCTGAAGAGGCGCTCGATGGTCGAGCCGCGGCGATACCCTTCCGAAGCAAGAATCTGCATCGCGCGATCGGCGGCGCGATGTGCGGCTTCCGACGCCTGCAGCTTGGCCATCGCCGCTTCGAAGCGCGCGTGATTCGCGCGGTCGCGCGCGTCTGCGGCACTCCACATCAACATGCGGGCCGCTTCCAGATCCGTGGCGAGGTCGGCGAGCTGGAACTGGATCGCCTGGAAGTTGCCGATGGGCTGGCCAAAGGCTTCGCGACTTTTGGCGTAGCTCACGGCTTCCTCAAGCGCGGCGTTGCCGACGCCCAGCGCCTGTGCGGCAATCGCTACACGGCCACCTTCAAGCGCACGCATCGCAATCCGGAAGCCCTTGCCGGTTTCACCGAGGAGCGCGTCGGTGCCGACACGCACGTCCTTGAACACCAGATCCATGCAGCCGAGACCACGCACACCCAGCGAATCGGGCGATGGTTCGCGCGAGATGCCCGGAGTGTCGAGGGGCACAAGGACCGCGCTGACGCCGCGGCCACGCCCGGCTGAGTCGCCGCGAAGACGATCGCGACGTCGGCCACTTCGGCGTTAGCCACCCAGGTCTTCCGACCCGACAACACATAACCGCGGTCATCGAGACGCGCGGTCGTCTGCTGATTGCCGGCGTCTGATCCCGCCTGAGCCTCAGACAACGCGAACGATCCCAGGCTCCGGCCACTGGCGAGTCGACCAAGCCAGAGTTCCTTCTGCTCGGCTGTGCCGAACTCGGAGACGGGTTCGGCCACCAGTGAATTGGTCACTGACAGAATCACGGCCAGCGTCGCGCTCGCGGCAGAGACCGATTCCAATGCGGTGGCATAGGTGACGTACGGTCGGGCGCCCCCGCCCACGGCCGTTGGCAGCGTCACACCCGTCAGGCCGATCGCGGCGGCAGCGGCGACGAGGTCTTTCGGAAACTCGCCGGTCGCGTCGATCGCAGCCGCACGCGGAGCCACAACGTCAGTGGCAAAACGCCGAACCTCGGCGAGAAAGGCCTCCTGGGCCGGGTCGAACGAAAAGTCCATGATTGAGATCCTAAACGTTGGCGAAGCGCGCGACCAGCGGGCCAAGTTGCCGCGCGGTCTCATCGAGGGTTTCGGGCAACACGCGCGTCTCGCCCACCACGGTCATGAAGTTCGTGTCGCCATTCCAGCGCGGCACGATGTGCATGTGGAGGTGATCGAGCACGCCCGCGCCCGCGGACTTGCCCAGATTCAGCCCCATGTTGAACCCGTGGGGGTGGTAGCGCTCTTCAAGCGCCATCTCCGCGGCACGGGTCAGGCGCATCAACTCATCGAGTTCCTGGGCGGTCAATTCCGACAGCCGCCCACAATGCCGACCCGGCACCACCATCAGGTGGCCGTTGTTGTAGGGATACAGATTCAGAATGACGAAACAACTCTCGCCGCGATGGACGATGAGGGAATCAGGACCTGGGGCTGACGCCTGCGCCGCGCAGAACACGCACCCGGACTCATCCTTGCTGGCGGCCGTCACGTACGCGAGCCTCCACGGCGTCCACAAGCGATCCATGTCTGCCTTTGCGCCGAGCTACTCGGCACCGTCAGGTCCGTCGGATCCGGGAGCTGGCTCGTCCGGAAACGGCGCGTTGTTGATGAGGTCCTTCAATTCCTTGCCGGGCTTGAAGTAGGGCACCTTCTTCGGTGGCACGTCCACCTTGTCGCCCGTCTTCGGGTTCCGCCCCTTGCGCGGTTCGCGCTGCCGCAGCCGGAAACTGCCAAAGCCCCGGAGCTCAATCTTCTCCCCACGGTGCAGGGCGTCGACGATGCTCTGGAACACACTGTCCACAATGAGCTCGGAGTGCTTCTTGGTCAGGTCCGAGACCCGGGACACTTCTTCGACGAGTTCGGCTTTGGTCATGGCGCTAACTCGTGCATTCTACTGGAATTAGGGTCAGCGCTTGATGACAAAGATCAGGTCGATGCCGGCCGTTTCGGTACGGGCCGACCGGTTGGCCGGCTGGCCGCCGGGGGCGACCGAGGTCATGATCCGCAGGTATTCGGTCAGCCGGTATTCGAAGGTCAGCCGGTTGGCCCCCTCCCCACCAAACTCGTGCCGGAAGCCGACAAACAACTTGTCGCTGATCTGCCGGCCGACGACCACGGTGGCACCCAGGGTGCCGGCTTCAGCGGTCTGGATTTCGAACACATCGAGGTCCAGGGCCCGGGCCACCGAATCCGCAATGGGGCCCACGACCGCACCCGCGGCCAGGCTGCCGGCGCGCGCCGCGAGGGAGACTTTTTCACCCTGCCCCAGCTGGTTGATGGGCCGGTTGAACACAACGAGCGCGAGGATGTCGCCTTCGTCGAGCGTCGGGTCACTCGACAGCGTGAGGGACGGCGCAGCCGCCGTACCCTGAATCCGAGCCGTCACCGTGACGCCGGAGACCTCGCGTGTCGCCGTGATCTCGAGTGTTGGGTTCGTGTAGTCGTCACCCCGGAAGTTCAGGCGGCTGCCGCGCTCGATGGCGAATCGGCGGCCCTGGAAGTCATACGTCCCGCGTACGACGTTCACTTCGCCCGTGAGGGAGGCCTCGCCGCCGCGCGACTTCATGACCTGCAGCGTGCCACCCAGCGTCAGATTGATATCGCCGAGTCCGATCGGCCCGTCCTCCGTCTGGATCCCACGGCCCCGGACGACGACGTTGTCGGGCAGGATGACGTCGATCGACAACGCCGCGCCGGCAAAGACGGATGGCGGGACGGGCGCCGCGTGGGGATCCACCGGAGCCGCCCCGGGCACCGGGGACGTGGACACATACGCGGTGGACGGCGTGAACTGCTGGAGCAGCCGATCCACCTCGAAGCGCCCACGATCAATCTTCACAGAGCCAATCATCTGTGGCGCCAGCAACGTCCCCGCCCCGGTGAGATCCAGCGACACGCTCAAGTCGCCGAACCGATTGCCCAGCAGCCGGAACTCCTTCGCGACGATCCGCAGGTCCACTTCCCCGCCGTTGTTACGGGACAACACATCGAGACGCCCGTTGACGCGCAGCAGGTGCCCGTCCTGATCCTCCATCGTGAACTTGTCCACGATGAGCACTGAGTCGCTCACCCGCATCCCCGCGTTCAGATTGCGGTACGACACACCCGTCTCGGGCACATCAAACTTGATGTTGGTCATCGTCGCCGTCCCGTTCACGGTGGGCGACGTCTGGCTGCCGGTCACGCGCAGGTCCGCTTGTGCAGCGCCGGACGCGTTCGCCACATAGGGAATGGCGGGCGCAACAACGCCGACGTCGGTGAGCTGTGCCAGCACGACGACGTCCAGCCCGGCGGCTTCAGGATCAAGCGGCACGGTGCCTTTGACCGACGCCGTTCCGCGCTCGGCTGCGTCGAGCGCGATGTCCACCGTGCTGACACTGCCCGCGAGGTTCACGGTGCCGCCGACGGTCTTGAATGGCACACCGTCCGCAGTGCCGTCGGACACTACAAACGACGACGCGACTTTGGGATCATCGAGGGCGCCGGTGACAGTCACCGTGCCGTTCAGCACGCCGGTCACCCGTTCCTTGCCGAGCAGCGTGGTGATGAATGGCGCCACTGACACACCCACCGTCTCGATCCGGAGGGCGTCGGTGGTCGGGGTGGCAGAGGTCACAAACGGCAGGGCGCCAGACATCGTCATCCGCTCATTGCCCTTCACCAGCTCCAACCGGTCGATCGTCATCCGCTCGGCTGTCATGCGCAGTTTGGCCGTCTCTCCATCCCGCATCGACCACGCGTCGCCTGGCATCTTGAGCGTGAACGCGCGGGCCGTCACTTCAAGCGCATCGTCGGCACCGGTCGTCACACCGGCCGTCACGTCCAGCACCGCGCGCGCGTGTTCCATCGATGCGGTGACGTCAGCCTGCGTGGCCGTAAAGGTCGCTTTGACGTTGCCCCGCGGCCACTCCTGGCCGCCCGCGACCAGGAAGGTCCCCTCGGCCGACGCGGTCCCGGTGAGACGCTCGTAGACAAACTCCGGCACGCGCACCTCGTAGTTACCGGTCGCGCTCATCACCGACATGTCATTCATGGCGAGTGACGACGCGAGGAGTGTGCCGCGCGCAACCGGGTCCTTGAAGGGCCCGGTGAGTCGGCCTTCAGTGCGGAGTTGCCCGGTGGCTGCGATCTCCAGCTGAGCCGGCAACAGCGAGAGGTCAGCGATATCGACGACGTAGGTGAGGTCGGATGTGCCGGTGTCACCCATCGCGAGGATGCCGGTCACATCGAGCTTGCCCAGCGGACCGGCGGCCTTGCCTTCGGTAATCGTGACCAGGCCCGCTGTCGCGGTTGCGAGGACACGCGCAGATGTCAGTTCAACACCATTGATCGACGAGGCCCCGAGGGTGACGTCCATCGATCCGTCGGCAAACGTCGGACTGAAGGGCGCGGAGAGGTCGGCGACGTTCATCGACACCTTGAACGTGCCGTCCGGTCGTATCGCTTCCCACGTGCCGGAGGCCATGCCTTCGGCCGACATCGTCAGCCGGCGCGCCGCCAGTGCTCCGGACATGACGACCGTGCGCAGTCGGATGTCGTCCACATCGCCGTCGAGCGTGCCTGAGAACGTTGCGCGGTGATCCATGAGTTCGGCCGCGATCGCGCCCGCGCCCTCGATGGTGACCGTGCCGGACACGCGCGCGGATGTGAATGGCCAGTCTTCGTCGGCGATGGGCTCGTCCATCAACTTCGGTGCCATGCGTCGCGGATCCAGATCACGCACGTGGCCCTTGACGAAGTACGCGATGTCGTCCCCTTTCAGGGTGATATTCGCGAGCATGCCGGGGTCGAGCGTGGCGCCCTCAACCGTCGATGCGCCGAGCACACTTTCGAGCGTCCAGTCGTCAGGCGTTCGAGCGACCAGCGTGTACGTGCCCTGGACGTTGCTGTCGAGCGGCGGCAGTTCAAGAAACGCCGGCAGCCGGGCGCCGTTCCCGTTCCGCAACTCGCCGACCACTGTCGCCGTTTCCGTCGCGTAGACGTAGCTGAAGGCGCCGGTGGTCGATGCGCCATAGGTCGTGGCGTCGAACGTTGCCGTCACGCCGTCGGTCGTGACGCGTCCATCCATCCGCGCCCGGTCGATGTCGTATTCGGCGTAGGTGGAGGGCCCGAGCGTCCCCGCGAACGTGCCGACCAGCCCTCGTCCCGCTTCGCTGCGCATGTCGAAGGTGACAGGCCCATTGAGGCGTGTGGGCCACTCGGGGCGGACCGCCCAGGGTGCCGCATCAAACCGGTTGAGTGTGGCGGCCCCTCGCACCGTGAAGACGGGGTCGCTCAGATTCATGATGACGTCCACGTTGGCGTCGCCGCCGACGGCATCGGTGATGGGGCCCGTGACGTGAAGCGCGCGAAGCGGTCCGACGAGGGAGAGCTTCATCGCTGGCGTCAGGGGAATGCCCTCGAGCACGGGGATGTACGGGAGCCATTCGGTCAGGACCACCCGGTCGCTCACAAGTTGGGCTTCGAGCACCCCCTTCGGCAGAAACGCGAGCGACCCATGCACCTGGCCGTTCGACGTCGTCAGGGCGATCGGACTGACGGAGATGCGTTCCTTGGTCACGAGCACCTGAGTCGTGAGCGACGTGACCACCAGCCCCCCCAGCGCCTCCCGCGCGGCGAACCGGTTGACGTCCACGGTAATGTCGCGGGCGACGAACACCGACATCTCGGCAGCGACCGCCACCAAATCGTATTTCCGGTTGATCGGCCGCACGTCCGCTTCGCCATCAACAAACGTCACGCTGCGAATCCTGATGGTGCTGGTGGAGGGCGGCTTCGCCGGATCCGCGTCCGGCAATTGGAGGCCCTCGACATACCAGCCCGCGGTCAGGGTTTCGGTCACTGTCACGCGCGCGCCGGTGAGCACCAGATTGTCAATGACCAGAGCAGACGAGATCAGGTCACGAAAGCGGTAGCGCCCGTCGATCCGCGCGACGGTCAACACGACTTCGCCACCACGGGTCACGCGCACATCGTGGAGCGTGGCACCGGTGAAGAGCGAGCCCTCGAGACGGCCCACATGGAGTTCGCCGTCAATGAAGCGCGAGGCCTGTGATTCGAGGACGTTGGCGAGGCGCGACCGTCCCCACTCGGTGCCTGACAGCCAATAGGCCACCACACCGAGCAGCACCAGGGCTCCCAGGGTCCACGCGGCAAACCGCGCCAGGCCGATCAGTCGTCGTCGTACCGTCACGTCAGAATGCGTGTCCAAAACTCAGGTGGATGCGCCAGCGGCGCGACTGGGTCTTGCCGTCGAGCTTCAGTTGTGGAATGGGATTGAGCTGATAGCCAAAGTCGCCGCGGACAACGCCGACCAGCGTTTGATACCGCAGGCCCACGCCGGCGGCCTGACGCAACCTGTCGCCGGGACTGTGCCAATCGTCCGCCCAGACGTTGCCGGCATCGAGGAACGCCACCATCCCGATATCGCAGCAAACACGAAGGCGCAATTCGAGAGACGTGTCCACGAAGGAGCGTCCACCGATCGGCGCGCCCTGAATGCTTGTCGGACTCACCTCGTATCGTCCCCATCCTCGTAGATTGGTGGATCCGCCGAGAAAAAACCGTTCTGAAAAGGGCACGTCGACGGTCTCGGCCGCCGACAGCGTGCCGTAGCGGACCTTGCCCGCGATACGAAGTCTTCGCCCAACCGGCACGTAGCCCCGCACCTCGGCGTTCACTTCGTCGTATCGGAACGAGGCCCCGAGCCAGGGCGCGACGTGTTCGGCGGCCAACGCGAGCGTGAGGCCCTTTGATGGATCCGCCACGTTATCGACGGCGGTGCGGCCAGCGCGGAGCTCAAGGCCGGCAATCGTGCCGTCGCCGCGCCCCGTCACCGGATCCAGTCCCAACGAGATCCGTTCCTCGACGGTCGAGAGATCGGCGAGGACCGCGTCGGTCACACGGTAGGTCAGATACTCACTGCGGTAGCGCGTCTGCACATCGATTTCGTCGAGCCGCCCAAACGCATGCGACACCGCCACGTGCCCACCGGCGGTGCGCGCCGTGAACATGGCTTCATTGGTCCACCAGGCGCCGGCACGTGCATCCAGCGTCCCGCCGCTTTTCAGCAGGTACGGATGGTCGTAGCCAAAGCCGGCTCCTTTGAGCACGGTGGAGTACTTGGCGTTACCGACCCACTGGGAGCCATTGCCAAAGAAGTTCACGTTGCGCCATTCGACGGACCCGCGCCACCGGTCCTCGGTGCCGTATCCGACACCGAACTCGAAACGGTGAGGCTTGGCTTCCGCGAGCGACGCGATCATGGGCATGGTCACCGCCTTCGCGTCCTTCGCTTCAGCCACGGGCCCAAGATGCGCGAACTCGAAGGCTGCCAGTTGATTCAGGCGACGCTGGCTCTTCAGCACGTCACTCTCGCGGTACAGGTCACCCGGCTTGAAGGTGATGGCGCGTCGCACCACGACCTGTTTGGTGCGCAGCAGGCCGTTCATCTGGAGATCGCCGAACCGCGTTTCGGGCCCAGGCGTGACACGGACGCGCGCGACGAGGCTGCGCGGTGTGTCGCCGGGGTCTTCGATTACCTCGACACTGGCATGCGGGTAGCCGTTGTCGCGAAGAATGGCGAGCACCGATTCGCGCACGCCGGACAGGGTGGCGACATCACGAGGTTTCCCGGCGCCGGCATCCAGCGCAGTGAGTCGGACCCGCAGCGACTCGGGAAACGACTCCGGCGTGTCCACCAGTTCGATCACGGATCGCGTGACCAGACGCGGTGTGCCTTCGTCGATCGCAATCCGCACCTTGACGGACCGCTTGTCCTCGGCCAGATCGATCGCTGCGATGCGCACGGTCGCCTCGTCGAAGCCGCGGTCGCGATAAAACGCGCGCAGCCGATCGAGGTCGCGTTCAAACACCACCTCGTCGAACCCCCGCCAGCGGGACCAGGGCCAGCGTCCCCCTTGCCGCGTCTCGATGACGCGTTTCAGGTCGGACGCACTGAACGACTCGGCGCCCTCAAACGCGATCGACGCCACACGAATCGCATTCTCATCCAGGCACGCGGATGCCAGCACGCAACACACCAGCACGCCGCCTCGGACAAATCGGATCA
>CAZLJG010000132.1:0-8294 GCA_964559545.1 uncultured Solibacteraceae bacterium
GAACTATTTTCCGGCGGGCTCCGCGAGCGACACCGCCAACAGCACGATCTGCTGCGTGCCGGTCTTGGCCGAGTCGGTACGCGCCCACTCCTGCAACGTGTGTCCGCCGCCCCCGTTGGCGGCGCCGATCGATACGGTCGGAATGCCGAGCAGGACGCCGACGTTGCCATCCGTGGCTCCTGAGGGGACCGCCTCGCGACTGGCCGGCAGCGAGACGTCGAGGAATCGCAGGACATCGATCGCCGTCTGCACGACGGGGTGCGCGCGACGTGCGGCGAGCTGTTCGGGCCGGCCGCCCGCCTCCGATCGCTGGATCCACTCGCGCACGAACTTCACCTTCTGTGCCGCGGCTGCCGCTTCGCACTTCGCCATGATCTCGCTGTCGAGCCGTTTCAGGATCTCTGGATCCACCGTGCGCAGATCCACCGAGAACGTCACGTCCTGCGGAATCGCGTTGACGACGTTTCCGCCGGAGAGCAGGCCGCCGACGTTGTAGATCGCGGGAACGGGATCGTTGGCCGGTGGCAGGGGCACCGTGTAGATGTCATTGATGCACGTCGCAGCGGCGCGCACCGGGTTGGGCTTGTCGCGCGAACTCAGTGTGTGTGCCCCCTCGCCTGAGAAACGCATGCGCGACCAGTAGATGCCGAGGGCGCCATAACTGACGGGGCCGAGGCCGCCGTCCACCGCCACGAGCATGTCGGTGATGCCGCGATTCTGCTCGATCCAGTGGTACATGCCCTTGAGGCCGACTTCCTCCTGCACGGTGAACAGGAACACGAGGTCGCCCTTGGTTTCGATCTTCGCCTCGCGCATCGCGCGCAGCGCCTGCAACTGCGCCGGGAGTGCGGCGGTGTCGTCGGTGATGCCCGGTGCGTGCATCGTGCCGTTGGCCTCGCGCCGGACCTTGAGCGGGGTGTCGAGCGCCTGCACGGTGTCCATGTGTGCAGCAAACACGATCGAGGGGCCGCCGCCGGTGCCCTTGCGCACGGCCCAGACATTGCCGAGCGCGTCCGACTGCGGGGTGAGGCCCAGCTTGGTCAGTTCAGCGGTGATGTACGCGGCGCGTTTCTGTTCGTGCCCTGACAGGCCCGGGATCTCCGTGAGCAGAATCCACTCGTTGACCTGCGCCTCAAACTCGCGGTCGATGTAGGCCAGTGCTGCCTTGACATCCGCGCGGGCGGCGATCTCCGGTGAAAACTTCGTGGGAAACGGGGCCTGAGCCGAGGCCGGGTGGCCGGAGGCCGCGCCCAGCAGAGCCAGGATCATGCCGGAAATCAATACACGCATGCCGCGCATTATAGAATCACCAGCGGAAGGGATACCCCGTGGCCACGAAAAAGATCTGCGACAACATTCTGGAGGCCATCGGACACACCCCGATGGTGCGCCTCAACGCCATCACCAAAGGCGTGATCCCGGCCACGGTGTTGGCGAAGGTCGAGACGTTCAACCCCGGCAACTCGATCAAGGACCGCATGGCCCTCAAGATGATCGAGGACGCCGAACGCGACGGGCGCCTGCGCCCCGGCGGCACGATCATCGAAGGCACCTCGGGCAACACGGGGATGGGCCTCGCCATTGCCGCGGTCGTCAAGGGCTACAAGTGCATCTTCACGACGACCGACAAGCAGTCGAAGGAAAAAGTGGACGCGTTGCAGGCCGTGGGTGCCGAAGTGATCGTGTGCCCGACCAACGTGGAGCCTGAAGACCCGCGGTCGTACTACTCCGTGTCGTCACGGCTGGAGCGGGAGACGCCGAATTCGTGGAAGGCCAACCAGTACGACAATCCGTCGAACGCCCGCGCCCACTACGAGCAGACGGGCCCTGAGATCTGGGATCAAACCGACGGCCGGATTACACACCTGGTGGTCGGCGTCGGCACCGGCGGCACCATCTGCGGCGCCGGGAAATATCTCAAGGAAAAGAACCCGAAGATCCAGGTCCTCGGCATCGATACGTACGGGTCGGTCTTCAAGAAGTACAAAGAGACGGGCATCTTCGACAAAAACGAGATCTACCCGTACGTGACGGAAGGCATCGGCGAGGACTTCCTGCCGCAAAACGTGGACTTCTCGGTCATCGACCACTTCGAGAAGGTCACCGACAAGGATGCCGCCGTGATGACGCGTCGCATCGCGCGCGAAGAGGGTATTTTCGCCGGCAACTCGGCCGGGTCGGCCATGGCCGGATTGATCCAGATGAAGGCGCGGTTCAAGGCGGGCGACGTCGTGGTCGTGATCTTTCATGACCACGGCACGCGCTACCTCGCGAAGATGTTCAACAACGACTGGATGCGCAAGATGGGGTACCTCGACAAGTCGGGCCTCACCGCGCGCGACCTGGTCAGCGCGAAGAAGACGTTGCCCATGTTGTCGATCGAAAACACCGACACAGTGGCCAGGGCCGTGCAGGTCATGACCGAACACGACTTTTCACAAATTCCGGTCACGCAGGGCGGCCGTCTCGTGGGGTCGATCAACGAATCGCGTCTCTATGCCGCACTCGTATCCGACCCGGCCATCCGCACGCAGACCGTCGAGTCCATCATGCAGCCGGCGTTTCCGTTTGCCGACATCTCGACCGGCATCGACGCCCTGGCGACCATGATCACGGCCGACAATCCGGCCGTGCTTGTGCGCGACTTCAAGAGTGACGCCACATTCGTCATCACGCGTTCGGACATCGTACGCGCGCTGGCCTGAGGTACGGAGCGCACGGGCTTTAGCCCGTGCGTGACCCGGGGGCTGAAGCCCCCGGGCTCCGAAAAACATGGAGGACCCATGAGAAGACTCGGACACGCCGCCGTCGTTGCGCTCTGCCTCGCCCTCGTCTCCTGCGGACCCACACAGTCGGGCACCTCCGCCCAGTCGATGTACGAGCAGTTTGATCGCGACTGGCAATACTGGATGACCCAGTACCCCGACGTCGCCACCGCACTCGGCGTCCCCGGCGGTGAAGGGCGATGGACGGATTATTCGCGGGACGCCATCACCGCGCGCGACATCTATCTTCGCGAGAGCCTCCAGCGTTTTGAGTTCATCGATCGCGAGGCGCTGCCCGAGGCCGACCAGCTGAACTACGACCTCTACCGCCAGATGCTCGACTCGGCCGTCGTCGGCCTCGACCTCCGGAACGATGCGTCGCCCATCCGGGGCGTGATCGCGCGCCATCTGGCGATGCCGATGAACCAGATGGAGGGCATCCAGCAGGACATTCCGCGCACGATTGCGCTGATGCCTGGCCGGACCACGGAGGACCTCGGTCACATCGTGTCGCGGCTGCGGGGCGTCCCAGCACTCGTGGACCAGACCGTCGCGCTCATGCGCGAGGGGCTCGCGGACAACCTGACCCCGCCACGCATCGCGCTGCGCGATCTGCCCGGCCAGGTCGCGGCGCAGGTCGTCGAGTCACCGCTTGAGAGTCCGCTCCTCGCAGCATTCCGGTCGAGGCCCTCAGGGATCCCGGAGGCGGAGTGGACGTCGCTCGTGGCAGACGCGACGAAGACGTATGTGGAAAACGTGGCGCCGGCGTTCCGCCGACTCCACGCGTTTCTGACGGACGAATACCTGCCGAACTGCAGGGAAACCACCGGAGCGCGCGACCTGCCGGGCGGCGACGCGCTCTACAAGTACAACGCGCAGTGGCACACGACGACAAAGCTGACCCCGAAGGAGATTCACGACATCGGTCTCGCTGAGGTGGCGCGGATCCGGGCAGAGATGGAGAAGGTCATCGCTGCGGCCGGGTACGCGAACCGGTTTGATGACTTCGTGCGTTTTCTGCGCACCGATCGCCGGTTCTATTACACAGACGCAGACGATCTTGTCCGCGGGTACCGCGACGTCGCAAAACGTGCTGATCCCGAGTTGGCCCGCCTGTTCGGGCGCCTGCCGGCCACGCCGTACGGCGTGATCCGTGTGCCCGACGCAGTCGCGCCGTCACAGACCACGGCGTACTACGAGCCGGGGTCGCTTGTGGCCGGTCGCCCGGGGTACATGTTCGCGAACACCTACAAACTGGAGGCGCGGCCGAAGTACGAGATGGAAGCGCTCACCCTGCATGAGGCGGTGCCCGGCCATCATCTGCAGATCGCGATTGCGCAGGAGCTGACCGGTCTTCCGGAATTTCGGAAGCACTCGAGTTTCACCGCGTACGTCGAAGGCTGGGCGCTGTATGCCGAACGACTGGGCGAGGAGATGGGCTTCTACCAGGAGCCGTACTCGAAGTTCGGCCAGTTGACGTATGAGATGTGGCGCGCCGTGCGGCTGGTGGTGGATACCGGCTTGCATTCGATGGGATGGACCCGTCAGCAGGCTATCGACTTCTTCCTCGCCAACACGGCGAAGACGCTGGTGGACATCACCGTCGAGGTGGATCGGTACATCGCGTGGCCCGGCCAGGCGCTGGGATACAAGATGGGGGAGATCAAGATCCGGGAGCTGCGCGCCAGCGCGGAACAGGCGCTTGGCCCGGCGTTTGATGTGCGCGGTTTCCACGATGAGGTGCTGGCCTCGGGCGCCGTGCCGTTGGACGTGGTTGAGGCGCGGGTGAATGCGTGGGTGGCGCGGATGAAGGGGCGGGAGTGATCGTCAGGACCACCGAGGAACTTGCCGCGCTGAAACGAGTCGGACGTCTGGTGGCGCGCACACTGGACGTGATGGAGCGCATGGTGGCGCCCGGCGTCACCACGGCAGATCTGGATCGCGCGGCTGAAGCCTGCGCGGTGGGTGAAGGCGCACGCTCGGCACCGCGACTGACCTATGACTTTCCGGGCTTCACGTGTATCAGCGTGAACGAACAGGTGGTACACGGCGTGCCTGGCCCTCGCGTCATCCAACCAGGCGACATCGTCAAGGTGGACGTGACGCTCGAGTTGGACGGATTCCTCGCCGACAGCGCCCGCAGCGTGCTCGTGCCGCCTGTGACTGACGAGGCTCGTCGGCTCCATGCCGCGGCGGTCGCCGCGTTCGACGCAGGGTTCGCGGCAGCGAAGGTCGGAGCGACCATCCGTGACGTTGGTGCCGCCGTCGGGGCCGTCGCGGCCGCCAACGGCCTCCAGGTGCTGCGCCAGCTCTCCGGACACGGCATCGGTCGCAAACTCCACGAGCCGCCCGACGTGCCGAACTGGGACGATCCCGAGGCCACCACCGTTCTCCGCGATGGGATGGTGTTCGCCCTTGAGCCGATGTTCGCCATCTCCGACAGCACGGTCGCGGATGAGAAGGATGGGTGGACCGTGCGGACGCGTCGGCGCTCCCTCGCGATTCATCACGAACACACCATCATGGTGCGGGCGGGCCAGCTTCCCCTCATCCTCACCGCCCTGTAAGCCCGCAGCCGGGCCCCCGGGTCCGGTATGCTGTGTGATTGTCCATGTCGTTCGCAGCCCTCTTCTCGTTGTTCCTCGCGGTTCAGTCCCCCGCACCCGCCCAGCCGCCCGTCGTCATCGACGGGGCCGGCTCGCCGAATTTCGTCATTCCGCGCCTCGAAGAAGCCGTGGTCGTGGATGGCCGTCTCGATGAACCGGCGTGGGCCCGAGCCACGCGACTGACGGGTTTCTCCGAATATCGCCCCGTCGACCGGCAGCGTGCGGCTGAACGCACCGAGGTCCTCGTCTGGTATTCGGCGGACGCCCTGCACTTCGGCGTCATCGCCCACGACTCCGAGCCCGGGTCGATTCGCGCGACGTCCGCCGATCGGGACAGCCTCGATCGTGAGGACTCGATTCGCATCTATCTCGACACGTTCAATGATCGGCGCCGCGCGTTTGTCTTCGGCGTCAACCCGCTGGGTGCGCAGGAAGATGGGGTGCAGACGGAGGGTGCCTTTAATGCGGGCCGCATGATGGGCGGCTCCGTGGATCTGAGTCCCGACTACCAGTTCGACTCGAAGGGGCAGTTGACTGAGACCGGCTACCAGGTCGAAATTCGGATTCCGTTCAAGAGCCTGCGGTATCCCACGACGCCGGGCGCGAAGTGGGGACTGAACATCCTTCGCAAGACCCAGCGCACGGGCCGCGAAGACACGTGGACCGATGCGCAGCGCGTCGCGAGTTTTCTCGCCCAGGCCGGCACGATGGAAGGGCTCGCCGACATGCGCCGCGGTGTGGTCACCGAGTTTCAGCCGTTTGTGACCGGAGCCTCCAACGGCGTGCGGGGCAGCGACGGCACGTTCCGGCGCGAAGCGATCGACATCGAGCCCGGGGCCAATCTCCGGCTGGGATTCACGAACCTCTCGATTGACGCCACCATCAAGCCTGACTTCAGTCAGGTGGAGTCCGATGCCGCGCAGGTGACGGTGAATGAGCGGTTTGCGTTGTTCTTCGCCGAAAAGCGCCCGTTCTTTCTGGAAGGCATCGAGTTGTTTTCGACGCCCGGGCAACTCGTGTACACACGCCGCATCGCGGAACCACTCGGCGGCGTGAAACTGACCGGGAAGGTCGGCAAGACGGGACTCGCATTCCTGGCGGCGCGTGACGACGCCGGGCCGCGAGACGCGTGGGTGACGCTGGCCCGGGTGCGTCGTGACGTCGGCACGGACTCGCTGGCAGGCGTCACGTACACCGATCGCACGGAGACCAACCGGTTCAATCGGGTGGTGGCGGCCGATGCCCGTCTCGTGTTCAAGAAGCTCTACTACGTGCTGGGCCAGGTCGGCGGGTCGTGGACCAACGACAGTCGGGGCACCACATCCGCGCCGATGTTCCAGGCGGAGTTTGATCGCACCGCGCGACGATGGGGATTTAACTACCGGCTGACGGGCTTTGGCCGCGGCTTCGAGGCACAGTCGGGGTTCGTGCCCCGTTCCAACATCGTCGAGTTCAGCGCGTTCAACCGACTGAGTTATTACGGGACTCGCGGCGCGCTCGTCGAGGGCGTGACGATGTTCTTCGGGCCGACGCGCATCTGGAACTGGAACGAATTTCTGTCGGAGAACGCCATCGAAGGCGGCGAGTCGCTCAGCCTTTCGGCGACGCTGCGCGGAGGGTGGTCCCTCAGCGCCCGCCCCGCCCGATCGTTTGCGCACCTGCGGGTGAACAGCCGGGAGCAGCGGTATGTCAGCGTGTTCAATGGCACGGCGTCCGTCACCACGCCGATCTTTGCGAAGGTAAACGGCAGGGTCGAGGTTCGCACGGGTGGGGCCATCATCTTTGCTGAGGCCGTTGAAGGGCGCGAAACCCGCGTGACGACCTCGCTGGCGGTGCGGCCGACCACGTCCACCCGCATCGAAGGCAGCTTTGTGCGGTCGCAGCTGAATCGGGCGAGTGATGGATCGGCGTTCGCGCGCGCCACCATTCCCAGGATCAAGGTCGAGTTTCAGCCGAAGCGGTCGTTGTTCTTCCGCATGATTAGTGAATACCGCTCGGAACGTTCGTCGCCGACGGCCTCGACGACGAAGGGCCTGCGTACGGACTGGCTGCTATCCTTCGAACCAACACCCGGCACCGTCGCGTTCTTCGGATACGGGATGAGTCAGGAACGTGACCCCCTGCGGTTCGGCTCCGACCAGTTCGAGCGGACGTCCGACGGGTTCTTCGTGAAGTTTGCGTATCTGGTGAGGAAATAGATCGTGGATCGTCTGCAAGAGTTGATTCGTCTGCTGGAGGAGATCGGCGACAACCGTCGCATGCTGGCGGAGTTGTCGGCCGAGGACCGCATGCGCCTGATTCAGGCGGCCGGCAAGGTCTACAATCCTGATCCGGCGGCACGTCGCCAGCTCGTGAAGGCCGTCGTGCGCAAGCGCATTGCCGATCGGGTGAAGCGCGACGAGTCGGTGCTGCACGAAACCGGCATCCGAGAGTTACGTCGCCGGCCGGTCTTCACGACACCGAACTACTTCCTGCCGGACGCAGAGGCGACGGCCCCTGAACCCGAGATTCCTGACTCGCTCGACGAGCGGCATTGCTATATCTGCAAGGTGCGCTTCAAGAAGGTCCACTTTTTCTACGATCAGCTGTGCCTCAAGTGTGCGGACTTCAATTTCAAGAAGCGCACCGAGACGGCGGACCTGACCGGCCGCGTGGCATTGCTCACCGGCGGTCGCGTGAAAATTGGCTACCAGGCGGGCCTGAAGTTGCTGCGCGCCGGTGCGCACCTGATCGTGACCACGCGATTTCCGCGCGACTCGGCGCAACGGTACGCGTCCGAGCCTGACTTCGAGCAGTGGGGCCATCGCCTCGAGGTTTTTGGCCTCGACCTCCGGCACACGCCGAGCGTGGAAGCGTTCTGCCGCGAAATGCTCGCGACCCGCGAGCGCCTGGACTTCATCATCAACAACGCGTGCCAGACTGT
>CAZLJG010000133.1:0-8229 GCA_964559545.1 uncultured Solibacteraceae bacterium
CGCCGCACGTGGCCTACTACGACTGGGCGGCCAACCGCATTCGCGTTGCCTCACCGGTGCCCGCCGGAGTGGCGCCGCCGGTCGACCTGGCAGTGGCGGGGCATGCGTCGCCCAATCCGGCAAGCGCCGGTGTGCCGGTGTCGTTTACGGCGTCGGTGACGAATACGGCAACGCGTGAAGCCACCGGCGTACGAGTGCGTGTCACCTTGCCGGCCGGTGCGGGCGCGACGAACTTCAATCCAGCGCCGATCAGCAATGCAGGCGGCGTGCTCACGTTCGACAGCTGGCGTATTCGAGGCGGTGGCGTCGGCCGCGATGCGTTGCCAGGTCAGGCGGTGGGAACCATGAGGTTCGACATCACCGGTCTGCCGACCGGCGTTGTTGATGTGCGAGTGGAGGCCACCAGCATCGAGGTGGACGACAATTCCGCCGACAACGATGTCTCCGTTTCCGTTCGTGTGAACGACGCGACCTGCGCCGCACCGGCGTCGGGACGTGTCGCCTGGTGGCCGGCTGATGGCACCGCGTTGAACTACGGCGCGGGCCCCGCGTACCACGGCACGACTGTGGGTGCGGTCACGTTTGAAGCCGGTGCCGTCGGGCAGGCCTTCCGGCTCGATGGAGCCGGCAGTTACGTCAACGTTCCGAACGGCTACCCAGAACAGTATTGGCCAGGCACACAGGCTCTGAGTGTCGCGGCCTGGTTCGCCACGTCAGTCACGAGCGCCACGAGCCAGGTCGTGGCGTCGATGGACGACATGGCCCATACGGCCTGCTGTGGATCCCCGCAGGGATGGGCGGCGTGGTACCTCTACGTCCACAACGGCGTGGTGCGCGCGTCCGCCCGGCAGAACCCGTACGGCAGCGCGAGTGTGACCATCACGGGCACGACGCCTGTGGCCGACGGGCAGTTCCACCATGCGGCGGTGGTGATCGATATCCCGGCGCTCGAGATGCGCCTGTATGTGGATGGCCAGCTTGATGCGGCGGCTCCGCTGCCGGTCGGCTGGGCCATGTCAAACGGCGACTACCACGCCGAACCACTGGTCATCGGTGCCGCGCAGACGACCTGGGCCGACGGCTACGTGTCGTTCTTCAACGGCGCGGTGGATGATGTGTCGCTCTACAAACGTGTGCTCACCGCGGTCGAGATCGCCAATGCTGCCAGTGGTCCATCACGGCAGGAATGTGGCGCGCCGGAGCCGCCAGACTCCGCAGATGTGCGCGCCCGTCATGTCGGCATTGAGCAGGACGCGGCTGGTCTGCCGGTCGCGGTGTTCACCGTGACCAACGACGGCCCGGATGCAGCGACCAACGTGCAGGTGTCCACTGACCCTGCGGTGCCGAACGTCATGCTTCCATCTCTGGCTGCAGGTGTCACCGAAACCCTGCGGGTGCGAATCGACCCGCATGCTGAGGACAAGCGTGAGCGAACCGTCTCGATCGTGGCGTCGGCGGAGACAGCCGATCCCGATGGATCCAACAACGCTGACACACACGTGGTCACGGTGCCGCTTTTCACGGCAGACCTTCGGGTACGACTCGACGTATCACCGGAGTCGTACGAGGTCGGCGCAGTGGCGACGTTTGTCGCGCAGGTCGTCAATGACGGTCCCGCCCGATCCGCCGGCGCCACCGTGACACTCAGTTTCGACGGCACTGGTCCCGTTCCCGACGGCTGCATCGCCGGTCCGGTCTCGGCAGGTCGGCTGAACGCGACCTGCGCGCTAGGACCGATGGAGTCTGGCCAGTTGTGGACGACGACCGCGACGACGACCAACACGGTGAGCGGTCAACGTACGAGTTCACTGGCGGTGGACAGCAGCGACTTCCGCATGTGGGTGGTCGACTCGAACGGCACCAATGACGCAATGGCAGTCACCGTCGACGTATCGCCAGGTGTCGTCAACCGTGCGCCGGAGTTGGCGCCAACCCCGGACCAGCGGTGGGTCGATCCGGTGGACGCGAATGCGACAGCGGTGGTGCTTCGGTTGACGGCGACGGACCCGGACGGGGACTCACTGACGTGGACCGCCTCCGGCCTGCCGGCCGGGTTCCAGATCAACTCGACAACCGGCCGCATTACCGGTGCAGTCGAAGTGCCGAACGTGCTGTACCGCGAGGACGGTCACGCGGCGGTCCAGGTCACCGACCCTGCTGGCGCGACGGCAACGCAAACATTCAACTGGTCAATCCAGCCCGGTATCGGCAGCCTCGCCGTCAGCATTGATGGGTCGCCAGAGGTCGACGAGACGGGGCACGCCAACCTTCGCGTGCGCGTAACGAATGTCGGATTCAACCATGTGAGCACCGCATCGGTGCAGCTGGATGTGGATGCCGGCGCTGTGGTGTCTGCTGGAGGCTGCGGTCAGTCTTTCATCTTCGGCGTTCCACTCTGGATCTGTTGGGCGGAGTCGTTGACCCCGCAAACGTTCGTGGAGTACGTCGTTCGGGTCCATGCGCCGGGGGCCACACGCGTGACCGCGACGCTGAGAGAGTCGAGTCCGTTGGACACCACTGCGGAAGATAACGTGGCGACCGTGGTAGTGAATCCAAACAAGGTCGACCTGGCGCTCACGCTCAGCGCACCGGGCACTGTGGTGTCGGGCTCCGACTTCCTGGTCACGGCGACCGTACAGAATCTGGAGGCGGTTCGGAACCCGGACGGGACCGTCGTTGCGGTCACCGTGCCGGATGTTGATGCGGTGCAACCGCTGGGAGGCGCCGGATGTACGGTGGCTGGCGAGACGACAAGGTGTCAGGTATCGGGCCCGGCGGCCGGCGGTTCTGCCACGGTCACGTTGCGGTTCCGCGCTGGCGCGGGCGTCGAGACGCCACAAACGGTCACGCTCACCGGTCACGTGAGCCATGCTGATGTTGATCCCGTCGTCACGAACAACCAGTCGTCAACCACGTTTACGATTGAGCCCGCGCCCGAAGGGGAGGCGCTCTCGGACCTGGCGATTGTCTCGGCCGTTGGGCCGGCGTCCGTCCGCGACGATGAGGTCGCGATGTACACGGTGGTCGTCCGCAACAACGGGCCCCGACCGGCCACCGGGGTGACCGTCTGGCCGCTGGCGGGTGGAGGTGAGCCACAGCCGCCGCAGCTGCTCGGCCAGTTGGTCGAGAGCAGCACGTGTCGGTTAAAGACCGACGTGCGGAGGCTGACCTGGCAAGGGGGGACGACCACGTTCGAGACCGGCCGTCGATTTGTCTGCGAAATCGAGACGCTCGGCGTCGGCGAATCCGTCGTCGTCACCTTCGGCCGTCGTCCTGCGGCGGGCGACGACCCGATGCGGACGCCGGTGGAGGTGACCGGCGCGGTGGAGGATCCGAATCCGGCCAACAACTGGCGCGTGCTGTTGACGCCGGTCTCATGGCCCGCGGATCTGGCCGTATCCGTGCGCGCGCCCCGGCGTCTGGCTCCGACCGCGTCAGAGGACGTGCAGGTGCAGGTGCGCAACATCGGGAGGGTGGCGGCGGATCAGTCGCGGGTGGCGATCACGCTCGAACATCTGTCGTCGGTCGCCTTGCCCCAGGCCTGCGCGATGACCGGGCCGAGGGTGGAGTGCAGTCTCGGTCGCATTGAGCCTGGGCGTGAACGCACCGTGACTGTACGGGTGCGTCCCACGATCACGCTGGGTCTGGGAGTCGTGCGCGCCACGGCCTCAAGCGCCACTCGCGATGCATCGCAAACAAACAACACGGCCACGTCCACGATCGAGATCGTGACTGAAGCGCTCCGCACGGACGTCAGTGCGTCAGCGTCCGCTGAAGCGGGGACGGCGACGGTGCGAGTCATCAACCACGGTCCAAGTGCCGTTACCGAGGGGACGGCGTCGCTGACGCTCACGGCGAGCAAGGATCGCGCCTTGGGCGTTGATGTGTCCGGGTGGGGGATCACACCGGACTGTGTGTACCTGACGGTGGAAACGCGTATCGAGCGGGAAAAGCGCCGGCGCTCGGGCGTCCTCCAGTCGAGTGAAATCTGGCTGTATCGGTGTGCGATCGCTGCGATGGTGTCAGGCGGGTCGACGACGTTTACGATCACGCCGTCGATCGTTCGACCTGCCAACGTGTCCGTGTCCTTCTCTCTGGATGAAGGCTCCTGGCGGAACATGGGAATCCCTGTCACGGACCAGCGCCGCAACAACGACAACGCCGGTGTTGCGTTCCAGAGTTATCCGCAGGCCGACCTTGAAGTCGTGTCGGTGTCCGCACCCCAGGCCATCGCCTCCGGCGGGGTGATCGCCTACGAGGTAACGGTGCGGAACAACGGGCCGGCAACCGCGAGGGGGGTGGCGGTCGGCCCAGTCAATGCAGACGGCACGCCACTCTCAAGTCCCACGCGAGCGACTGAAAACCAGCCGTGGGTGGCGTCCTCCAGCTGCGGCTGGGTGGGCCGAGGCATGTTACCCAACGGGAGCGCCTTCTCTTATGTCTACGAGTGTCCGATTGACGATCTGACGCCCGGTGAAACGGTCGTCGTCAGGTTCGAGCGGCGGACGTCCGCGAGCGACCGATGGGTCGTGGTCCCGATCTCGGTGCGTGCACCGGTTGCAGACGCCGTGCCCGCCAATAACCAGCGCTCCGTGACGACGCAGGTGATTGGCGGGCGTCGGTGAGCCTCCGAGCTAAAACCGGATGCCAATACCGATCGACAGCACGGGATAAAACCGGAAGACCCTGATGTCGTCGTTGAACTGCGCCTCTTCAGCCTTGATGTGTGCCTGAATGGTCGGGTCGGTCGCCATGTTGCGGCAGTTGGTGCCGTCGGACGCGCACGCGGTGCCGGTAAACGCCATCGTCGCAGTGGGCGCGCCCTGAAACACCACGCCGATCTGGAACGGGACGCTGACCCGCCGGCTGCGAGGAATCATGTTGCCCCACCCGATGACCAGCGCGGGGCGAAACGACTTGAATGTCACCTGGCCTCGCGCCTGGATGGGATTCGACGATGAGCTCACGTACGTGGTGTCGTCGATGTTGATTTCATCGCCGGCCTGAATCGTCGCGGTCAACCCGGCTTTGTTGCCGTTGTGCAGCAGGAGGCCGGGGCTGATGTGAAACCCGCCGCCGGTCGGAAACCAGTCCAGATACGCGTGGACCGACCGCATCGTGAGTGATGTCCGGTAGGCGATGTCTTCGATATCGAAGTCGTCCGAGAGACTCAGCAGGTTCCCACCGACTCGAAGGTTGGCCTTGTCGTGCACTTTGATCGCCGCGTCCAAGCTGACGCCAAGCGTCGAAGCAGACACGGCGATGCCGACCCTGCCGTTCGAGGCTGCAGCCGCCTGACCGGTTTGGCCAGCGGCTGGAGTCGCACAGAGGACGAGGAGCATCGCGGCAATGGGGAGCAGGGGAGATTTCATGGCGGCAGTCTGGGCGCGTGGCATCGCGAAGTCAATGGGGCCTCCTGCCGGCAAACGGGGACCCTCCGATGCATAATGCGCGCATGATGTTCAGGTCTTCGTGTCTCCGTCCTGTGGCCGTGTGTGTCGCGCTGCTGGCGGCCCTGCTGGCGGCGCACCCGCGCGCCGCAGGCTCCCAACGATCACAGGTCGACGAGGGGATGGTGCAGAAGCTGCGGGCGGAAGGGCTGGGGCGCTCCCAGGTGATGGAGACCCTGTCCTATATCACCGACGTGCTCGGAGCCCGGCTGACGCTCAGCAACGACATGGTCCGTGCGCAGGCGTGGGCCCTGGATCACATGCGCGCGCTCGACCTCACCAACGTCGTCGCGCAGCCGTTCATGGACTATGGCGTTCGCTGGGACAATGAGTTCACCTCGCTGCATCTGATGACGCCCGATTATCAACCGATGGTGGGGTACCCCATTTCGCACACGCCAGGCACCAACGGTAAACACACGGCGCCGGTGGTGATTGGCGACATTCGGTCGCGGGCCGATCTCGATCGGCTGCGTGGGACGTTGCGGGGCACAGTGGTGCTGTCCACGGCGCCGGCGGTGGTTGATCAGCAGGTGTATCGGCGTGGAGTGCCGCGTTACAGCGAGGCGGACCTCGCGCTGCTCGCGCAGCCGGCACCGCCGCCGGCAGCCCAGCCGCCAGCCCCGGCCGCAGGGGCGCCATTGGCGAGTGCGCCCGCCGCGGCGCCCAACACCGCGGTCGTGCGGCCCGAAGAGCGCATGGCATTTTTCAAGGCCGAAGGCGTGATCGCCGTGTTTCAGTCCGAGAGTGGGTGGCCCGGTGCGGTTCGCGGCTTTGCCCGGCCGGGTACACGGGCGGACAACTGGGGGCGCGACGAGTCGCTGGCCGCGCCCGCCATCGTCGCGATTACCCCGGAGCATTACAACCGGATGTACCGCCTCCGTCAGCGCAACATTCCGGTTACGGTGGAGATCGAGATCCGGAATCGCATCGGTGAGTCCAGGGAACAGGCGCACAACCTCTTCGGCGAAATCCCCGGGACCGACCTCCGGGACGAAGTGGTGATGATCGGCGCCCACTTCGATACGTGGCACGCGAGTCCGAACGCCAGCGACAACACGTCGGGTGTGGCGGTGGTTCTTGAGGCCATGCGCCTGCTGCGTGTGACCGGGGCCACGCCCAGGCGGACGATTCGTGCGGCGCTCTGGGCCGGTGAGGAACAGGGCCTGCACGGGTCACGGGAGTACGTGCTCAAGACCTTCGGCGATCCGGCCGCCCCGGCCGGTGTGACGCCGGCCTACGAGCAATTCTCGGCGTATTTCAATCAGGACTACGGTCCCGGGCAGTACCGGGGGATCTACCTTCAGGAGAACGAGGCCGCGCGCGAGATGTTCACTGCGTGGACGCGGCCCTTCAACGACCTTGGCATGACCACCGTGTCTCCACGCGGCGTCGGCAGCACCGATCACATGTCGTTTGATCGTGTCGGCCTGCCGGGCTTCCAGTTTCTGCAGGATCGCACCGGAGGGACAGGCGGCCACACCAACCTCGACTTCATCGAGACAATCCCCGTCGAGGACATGAAGCGGAATGCCGTGATCATGGCGGCCTTTGCGTACCATGCTGCCATGGCCGACGCGCGTGTGCCCCGCAAGCCTCGGTGAGCGGCTCGGGCTACTTCTTGAAGATGTCCTTCGAGATCTTCACGTGAACGCCGAGGTTCGGCAGGTCCACCAACTGCGTGATTGAGACGTGTCCCGCGATGCTCGTCAGCTGGTAGGCCTGATGTTTCGTCAGGCCGCGTGTCGCCACGAGAAAGTCGATCATCTCCTGAATGGCGAGTTTGGTGGCCACGGTCAGATCGGGATCGGTGGCCATGCTGATGTAGTCGGTCGCCGTTTCCGCGCGCGGCCAGGACAGCGCCAGTCCCTTGCGGACGGTCAACTGCAACCGTCCGCGCAGTGACGTCTCGATGCCGGTCTGGTCCACTTCGCCATCGCCTTGTGCGGCGTGGCCGTCGCCGACCTGAAACAACGCGCCCGGTACGAAGACGGGAATCAGCAGGGTTGACCCGGCCACCAGTTCCCGGTTGTCGAGATTGCCGGCATGGCGTCCCGGCGGATTGCTGCTGACGCGGCCCAGCTCCGGCGCCGGCGCCACTCCCATGCTTCCAAAAAACGGCTTCAGCGGAATCACGATGCCCGGCAGAAACTGCGATGTCATTGTCGTGCGATCGATGGGGATCAAGCTCGGGCCGGCCTGTCGATCGCAGTTCTCGCGCAGATAACCGGAGCAGCCGTTGTAACCGTAGTCGAGCGCCAGATCGATGGAGAGGATCTTCACCTCAAGCGCATCACCAGGCAT
Source organism: uncultured Solibacteraceae bacterium (assembly GCA_964559545.1). Classification (GTDB taxonomy): domain Bacteria; phylum Acidobacteriota; class Vicinamibacteria; order Vicinamibacterales; family SCN-69-37; genus SYFT01. The sequence goes on from CAZLJG010000133.1 coordinate 7,755, forward strand.
CGCGCCCTCGACGTAGACGGGGCCGGTGAGGATGTGTCCGCCGGGACCGCGCCGATCGCCGGTCACTCCTTGCACGATCGCGCGCAGCGACGCCTGCACCTGCTCCTCAGGCACACCCAGTCTCGTGAGTCCGATGGGGGAATTCGTCAGCAAGGTATCGACGTCAATGATGTCGCCCGACCTGATCCTCAGCGCAGGCTTGGCCTCGGACCAGTAGTAGCCGTACGCCACCGTGTCCGGTGTCGCCAGCAGCCGATGAGTGGTTGGAGACTGCCCGGCTGCGGTGGCTCCGGCGACGATCGGGAGCAGGATCGCGAGGGTCGTTCGGATTCGTGACATGGCGACAGGGTGGTAGATCCAGGACGATTCGTCAACCGGGTGGGTGGCTGACAGTATTCGCGCCCTTCCCGGTTCGCGGGTGACGCCCGGGTGGCGTCACCCGCGGGCTGCTGAGGTGTGTCACCCACAGCCCAGC
>CAZLJG010000134.1:0-8213 GCA_964559545.1 uncultured Solibacteraceae bacterium
AGCTCACGCACGTCCGTCGCGCTCACGCGCATCATGTGCCGGCGCCGCTTCGGCATCACGCCGGTGTTCGCGCGGCAGGCCCCGGACCTGTCGGCAATGTTGCTCGCGCACGATGCGGCGCTGGTGATTGGGGACCCGGCGTTGTTTGCCGACATCCCTTCCGTGGAAGCCGCGATTGGTGGCGCGGTCGAGAAGATTGACCTCGGCGCGCTGTGGACCGAGATGACCGGGCTGCCGTTTGTCTGGGCGTTCTGGGCCGGCCGGCCCGATGCTGCCACACCCGAGACCGTGCAGCGTCTGCAGGCGACGCGTGACGCCGGTGTCGCCACGTCGGACATCCACGCCGATGCCTACGTGGCGCACACGCCGGCGTGGACGCCGCTCGCCCGCACGTATCTGCGACACAACATCCAGTTCGGGTTGACGCCCCGCATGCTCGAGGGCCTCGCGGCCTATTTCCGTGAGGCTGCGGCAGTCGGAGTCATCACCACGCCGGCCGTGCCCGCATTTTTCTCGGGGGAGCCGCGCTCGTGACCTCGCCCCGCCGCGCCGCGGTGGTGTTCATCTTCATCACCGTTGTGCTCGACATCCTCGCGCTGGGGATCATCATTCCGGTGTTGCCGGCGCTCGTGGAGGAGTTCATGGGCGGCGACACCGCCCGGGCGGCCACGATGTTCGGGTTGTTCGGCACGGTGTGGGCGCTGATGCAGTTTGTGTTCGCGCCGGTGCTCGGCTCGTTGTCGGATCGATTTGGCCGGCGTCCGGTCATCCTGATTTCCTGTCTCGGGCTTGGGCTTGACTACATCCTGATGGCGCTCGCGCCGACGCTGGCGTGGTTGTTCCTCGGCCGAATTTTGTCGGGCATCACGGCCGCGAGTTTTTCCACCGCCGGCGCCTACATCGCGGACGTGACGCCTGTGGAGAAACGCGCGGCGGGATTCGGCATGATCGGTGCGGCGTTCGGCGTGGGCTTTGTGCTCGGGCCGGCGATCGGGGGCGTACTCGGTGCGGTCGATCCGCGGCTGCCGTTCTGGGTGGCGGGCACTTTGTCCCTGCTGAACGCGGCCTACGGGTATTTTGTGTTGCCGGAATCACTGCCGGTTGATCGCCGCAAGCCGTTTTCGTGGACGCGCGCCAATCCGATGGGGTCAATGCAGCTCTTGCGCAGCCATCGCGGCCTGACGGGCCTCGCGACCGTGAGCGTCTTGTATCACCTGGCGCATTACGTGCTGCAGAGTGTGTTCGTGTTGTACGTCGGCTACCGCTACGGATGGAACGCCCGCGACACAGGGTTGTCGCTGGCGGCCGTCGGTGTGATGAGCGTGATCGTACAAGGCGGACTCGTGCGGCCGCTTGTGGCGCGGTTCGGGGAACGTCTGACCTTGCTCACGGGCCTGGCCGGCGGCATCGTGGGATACACGTGGTTTGGTCTGGCCGCCACTGGCACCGGCCTTCTGCTGGCCTTGCCGATCTTTGGGTTGATGGGGCTCTTTAATCCGTCGCTCCAGGGGCTCATGACACGCCGGGTGACCCTGTCGGATCAAGGCCAGCTGCAGGGCATCAACGCCAGCTTCATGGGCTTGACGGGTATTGTGGGGCCGGGCCTGTTCACGTGGACCTTCGCGTCATTTATCGGGCCGCATGCGAGCCGCCACCTGCCGGGCGCGCCATTTTTGCTGGCGGCGGTGCTGCTCACCGTGGCGTGGGGCATCGCGTGGCGGGTTACCATGGAACCGACGTCATGAGTGTGCAGGCGATAGCAGACAAGCTGGTGGCCGGTGGGCGATTGACCCGCGCGGAAGCCAAGGAGTTTTACCTGGAGGCGCCGACCTCGTTGCTCGGACGGCTCGCCGATCGTGCGCGTCGTCTCAGGCATCCCGAGGGCGTGGTCACCTACATCATCGACCGCAACGTGAACTACACGAACGTGTGTGTGGCGCGCTGCAAATTCTGCGCGTTTTACCGCCCGGTCGGTTCGAACGAGGGCTACACGCTGGGCTTCGATGAAATCTTCACGAAGATCGAGGAGACGATCGCCCTGGGTGGCGGCCAGCTGTTGCTGCAGGGCGGGCACAATCCCGACGTGCCGCTGGCCTGGTACGAAGACCTGTTCCGCCAGGTGAAGACCCGGTACCCGGAGTTCCGGTTGCATGCCTTGTCGCCGCCTGAAGTGATTCATATCTCGCGGTTGTCCGGACTCTCAACGCCCGAGGTGATCGATCGGCTGATCGCCGCGGGTCTGGACAGTGTGCCAGGCGGCGGTGCTGAGATTCTCGTGGACCGTGTGCGTCAGGAGCTGCACTGCTACAACAAAGCCACGTCGGACGAGTGGCTGCGCGTGATGGGGGAGGCCCATCGCGCGGGCCTGCGCACGACCGCGACGATGATGTACGGCACGGTGGAGACGGTGGACGAGCGGCTGGAACACCTGTTCCGCCTGCGCGAACAGCAGGACGAGACCGGCGGATTCACGGCGTTCATCGCGTGGAGTTATCAGCCGGAGCACACCGAGCTCGGCGGCACGGAAGCGACCGGCATCGAGTATCTCCGCACCCTGGCGCTGTCGCGCCTTGTGCTCGACAACTTCGACAATCTGCAGGCGTCGTGGGTGACGCAGGGCGGGAAGGTCGGACAGCTGAGTCTGGCGTACGGCGCCAACGACATGGGCTCCGTGATGATCGAGGAAAACGTCGTGCGCGCGGCCGGCGCCGAATACTGCATGGACGAGTTCGAAGTCGTCCGCAACATCGAGAATGCCGGATTCGTCGCCAAGCGACGCAACATGCACTATGAGGTGCTGGGTGACCCGGTGTTCCGCGAGCGCGACGTGCCACGCATGCTCGAACTGGCGGTTGCGCGTCACGATGGCCGCGCGGGTGAAGCCGAGGACCTTCGTGGGTACGAGGCGCGTTCGGCCGCCGCAAAACGGCTGAGGAATTGACCCCGATGACGGCCGTGACGGCGCGCTGGGTGTTGCCCGTGAGCGGCGCCCCGGTCGCCGGCGGCTGGGTGTCGGTCGCGCACGGGCGCGTGGCCGACGTGGGTGGCGGTTCCGCGCCCGCTGGTGCGCGTGACCTCGGTGACACCGTGTTGCTGCCAGGCCTGGTCAACGCCCACACACATCTTGAATTGAGTTGGATGGCGGGTCGGGTGCCGCCACAGGTCTCGATGGACGCCTGGATTCGCACCATGATGGGCATCCGCCGGGCAGGTCCCGCCGGGGGGGACGCCGAGGTCGCGGCCGCGATGCGCGACGCATTGGCATCGGCGAAGGCGACCGGCACGGTGCTGATCGGCGACATCTCGAATTCATTGGCCTCCGTGCCTGCGCTGGCGGAGGCCGGCGTGGACGCCACGGTGTTTCACGAGATTCTCGGATTCAACCCCCTCGATGTGGCGTCGCAGGTGCGCGAAGCGCACGCGCGGCTTCGATCCGTGCACCAGAGCACTCGTCCACGGGAGCACCGGTCCTCCGTGGTGGCCCACGCGCCCTACTCGACCGCACCTGAGTTGTTCCGCGAGATAGCCGCAAGGCATGTGGGGCCGGCTCCGCTCGCGGTGCATCTGGCCGAGTCCAATGAGGAGATGGAGTTCCTGCGCACCGGACAGGGCCCCATCCGCGAGATGCTTGAGGCGTTGGGTGTGTGGACCGGCACGTGGACGCCGCCGGGCAGTCACCCGGTGCGGTATCTGCGTGATCTCGGGTATCTCCAGCCGGGCACATTGCTTGTGCATGGCGTGCACTTCACGGCCGATGACCTTGACGATGCGCGGTCGGCCGAGGCTGTTGTCGTGACGTGCCCACGCAGCAACGTGTGGGTGGGTGGCGGCGTGCCGCCGCTCGCGCGCTTTTATGCCTCTGGTGTGGATGTGGCGATTGGCACCGACAGCCTGACCTCCGTGGACTCGCTCAATCTGTTCGACGAACTGGCCGCGATGCGCCGGCTGGCGCCGGAAGTCGACGCGGCCCGGTTGCTTGAGAGCGCCACCCGTGTGGGCGCCGAGGCGCTGGGGTACACGCGGGACTACGGAACTATCTCCACGGGAAAACTGGCGAAGTTTGTGGCGGTGCAGCTGCCGGCCGGCCTGACGCGTGTGAGGGATGTGGAAGAATACCTGGTGAGCGGTGTGCCGGCCTCGTCGGTCTCGCTCGTGGATCTCACCGCCCAATGATTGCCCGCCTTCGCACCTACGCGTCGTTTGTCCGCTTCAGCCACTCGGTGTTTGCATTGCCGTTTGCGCTTGTGGGCGCGCTGCTGGCTGCGCGTGTGGTGCCGTGGGACTGGACGCGACTCCTCTGGATCATCGCCTGCATGGTGACGGCGCGAAGTGCCGCGATGGGATTTAATCGACTGTCGGATGCGGCCTTTGACGCCCGCAATCCGCGCACGGCGATGCGGGAGTTGCCGCAGGGCCGGATGTCGAGGACCGAAGCGATCGCGTTCGTGGTGGTGTCGTCGGTCGCGTTTGTCGCGTCCACGTATCCGCTCGGCATGGTGTGTTTTGCGCTGTCGCCGGTCGCACTCGCGATCGTGTTCTGGTATTCGCTAGCCAAACGTTTTACGTCCTACACGCAGTTGTTTCTCGGGCTCGCGATGGCTGTGGCGCCGGTGGGTGGCTGGCTCGCGGCAGGTGGGCGTGGCGGCTTGGAGCCCTGGTTGCTCGGCCTTGCGATTGGCACGTGGGTGGGCGGTTTTGACGTTCTTTACGCATGCCAGGACATCGAGGTCGATCGCCGCGAAGGGTTGCGGTCGATTCCCGTGAAGTTTGGTGTGCCCCGATCGCTGCTCATCTCCCGCGGCATGCACGTCGTCACCGTGGTGTGCCTGGCTGCGCTTGGGGTGGTGGCCGACCTCGGCGCCATCTACGCAGGTGGGGTCGCCGGCGTGGCGCTCCTTCTCGTCTACGAACAGTCGCTTGTGCGCGCCGATGACCTGTCGCAGGTCAAGTTTGCGTTTGACCTGAACGGATGGGTCGGACTGCTGTATCTCGCCACGACGGCGGCGGATGTGTGGTGGGCATGAAACCGTCAATTGCCGTCGGTGTGACCGGAGCCTCGGGCGCAATCTATGCCGTGCGCACGATCGCGGCATTGATGGAGATCGGCTGCCATCTGGAGATCGTGTTCTCCGACTATGGCAAGCGCCTGCTGATGGACGAACTCGGCTCGGATGCCAAAGTGGATCGTCTCCAGGACCTGCTCGAAGCCCGGTATGGCGCAGCCGTGCGCAACGGCACGTTCGTCGTGCACAGCAACAAGGACCTCGGCGCCTCGCTGGCCAGTGGCAGCCACCGCTGCTCGGGCATGGTGATTGTGCCGTGTTCGATGAAGACCCTCGCCGGCGTCTCGTTGGGGTTGTCGCGCAGCCTCATCGAACGCGCCGCCGACGTCATGCTGAAGGAGCACCGGCGCCTTGTGATCGTGCCGCGTGAAACGCCGATGAGTCTGCCGGCGCTGCGCCATCAGGTGGCCGCCGCTGAGGCCGGCGCGATGATCCTGCCGGCGATGCCGGCGTTTTACCAGCAACCCAAGACGATCGACGACCTGGCGGACTTTATCGCCGGCAAGATCCTCAATGCCCTCGGGTTCGAACAACATCTGTTCGCGCCTTGGAAAGGTGAGTAGTGGTTTCCACGTCGCGTGAGCCGGCGCGTATCTCCGGCATGTTCGATCGGATTGCCTATCGCTACGATCGCATGAACCGTGTGCTCAGCGTCGGGCTCGATCAGCGCTGGCGCGCGCGCGGCATCCGGGAACTGGGTCTGACTGGCACGGAGCAGGTGCTCGACATGTGCACCGGCACGGCCGACCTGGCGATCAAGGCTGTCACCACCACGGGCGGGCAGGCCGCGCAGGTCATCGGCGTGGATTTTGCCGGCGAGATGTTGCGCCTCGGTCTCGACAAGGTGCGCAAGGCGGGGTTGGGCGATCGGGTGCACCTGGTGCGCGGTGACGCCACCAACGTGCCGCTCCCGGACGCGTCGTTTGATGCCGCCATGGTCGCTTTCGGCATCCGAAACGTCCACAACTACGAGTTGGGCATTCGCGAGTTCGCCCGTGTGCTCAAGCCAGGTGGCCGCCTCGCCGTGCTCGAGTTCGGCCGCCCTGAGATTCCCGGCATCAAGCAGTGTTACCGCTGGTACTTCAAATACCTCCTGCCGATAATCGGTCGTATGGGGTCAAAGCACAACGAGGCCTACAGCTACCTGCCGGCATCCGTCGATCAGTTCCCTGAGCCAGAAGCCTTCGTCGGGATGCTGAAAAGTCATGGATTTGCCACAGTTCGCACAGTCCCTTTGACCTTCGGCACCGTCTACCTCTATATCGCCACCCGCGGGTAGACTCGAAGTGCTTCATGTATCTGGATTTTGACGACCATCGTCCTGAGACGCCCAGCGTCCCGCCTGTCATTTCGCGGCGGGAAGGTGTGCTGCTGTCGTTGGTCTTCCATCTCCTGCTGACGATCGTGTACCTCGTGACCCCGAAGGGGTTCTTCGAGAGCGAGGTGGTGCCGGTCACACCCGTGCCATCCCAGCAGGACAACGTGCAGTTTGTGATGATGGAGCCGCTCATGGAGCGGTCCGTGCCGCCGCCACCTCAGGCGGAGGCCTCGGATCTGGATCGGCGGGCGACGACGATTGAGCGGCCGCCGAATCCAGAGAACGCTGCGCCCTTCTCGCGTGGCAACACGCCCGACAAAGTCGTCGGTGCGCCTCCGATGGAGCCCCCTGGCGGCGATCGCGGGACCGGCCCCACGACGCCCGATCGGTCACCTCCTGCGTCGGACGCGAACGCGATTCTCCAGCAGGAAGCCACCCCCACGCGCGCGGCCGGCGAAGGCCTCGCGCGGTCCCTCCAGAACCTCCAGCAGTACCTGAAGCAGGACAACTTCGCGAACGATCGCGGCGGTCAGGCTGAGCAGGACGCGCAGATCAGCTTCGATGCCAAGGGCGTGGACTTCGGCTGGTGGCTCCGCCGCTTCGTGGCGCAGGTCAAGAGCAACTGGTATATCCCGGCCATTGCGCAGATCACGCCCGGCCGCGTCGTCATCACGTTCAACGTGCACCGCAACGGGTTCATCACCGACATTGAGTTGCTGAAGACGTCCGGCCATCGTGCGCTGGATCAGGCGGCGATCAATGCGCTGCGCACGTCGAGTCCCACCGTGCCCCTGCCGGCCGAATACCCGGACGACAAGGCCTTCTTCACGGTGACCTTCCTCTACAACGTCCTCCGGTGATTCTCGTCTCCGTCGTTGGTCCAACCGCCACCGGAAAGACCGCGCTTGGCGTGGCGTTGGCCACCGCGCTCGACGGCGAGATCATTTCGTGTGACTCCACCGCTGTCTATCGCGGCATCGACATTGGCACCGACAAGCCGACGATGGAGGAGCGGCGGGGGATACCGCACCATCTCATCGACGTCGTGGATGCGACGGAGACGTATTCGGCGGCTGCGTTTGCGAACGATGCCGCCGCCGCCGCGCGAGACATTCGGGGACGGGGCAAGCTGCCGATCCTGGTGGGAGGTACGGGGTTTTATTACCGTGCGCTTGTGCGCGGGCTTTTTCCAGGTCCAGCACGACACGATGAGATCCGCGCACGTCTCGAACGTATCGCCGGCCGGAGAGGCGTCGAATCCCTGCATCGATGGCTCGCACGTGTCGACCCCGTATCCGCGTTGCGGATCTTGCCGCGCGACTTGAAACGGATCGAGCGCGCGCTCGAGGTGTATCTCATCACCGGGCAGCCGCTGACGGCGCACTTCGAGAACACGGTGTCACCGCTCGCCGGGTGGCGCTTCCTCACGCTGGGCTTGATCGACCCGCGCCCCGACCTGGAGCAGCGCGTGGCCCGCCGCGTGGACGCGCAGTTCGCGCGCGGCGTGGTGGCCGAGGTCGAGGCGCTGGTCGCGTCGGGTGTCCCCGAGACCGCCCATGCCTTCAGTGGCCTGGTCTATCGACAGATCATCGAGATGCGCCAAGGTGTGCGCGACGAAGCCGCGACACGCGCCCTCATCGTGCGCGAGAACATGCGCTACGCCCGGCGACAGGTGATGTGGTTCCGCAAGGAGCCTGACGTCCGCTGGCTCACCGGCCCGGGCACCGATCCTGCGATTCAGGCTGAAGCCCTGGGATTGGTGCGGGCGGCCGTCTGATCGATCAACAATGAGATTCGTGCCCATCACCCGCGTCATCGTCATCGTCATGGAC
>CAZLJG010000135.1:0-8197 GCA_964559545.1 uncultured Solibacteraceae bacterium
GATGGGCATCGCGGCAGTGACCGGCACCGAGGCGGACGTGCTGGGGCGGATCATCGCGTGTGGGGAACACGCGGGCGCCACAGACGTGTTCCGGGTGACGCCGGAATGCCCGTTCATCTACATGGATGCCGTAGCGGGAGCGTGGGCACGGCATCAGACGGCCGACAACGACGTCACGACCATCGGCGGGCTGCCCGACGGACCTGTGTTTGAACTGATGGCCATGCGTGCGTTGCGCACCTCGTGGCATGAGGGCGGCGCGAAGTACCGGTCTGAGTACGTGTCGATGTTTGTGAAGGACCACCGCGACCGGTTCCGGGTTGAGGTGATCGAAGCGCCTGAGGCATTGCAGCGCATCGAACTGCGGCTGACGGTTGATTACCCGGAAGACCTCGTCCTCTGCCGGCAGGTGTACGCACATTTCAAGGCGCAGGCCCCCCGCATTCCCCTGGAACCCATCGTGGCGTTCCTCGACGCACATCCCGACTTGAAGGCCCTGACGGCGCCGTATGCCGTTCCCGTGAGGTGGCTCTGATGATTACGAACTTTGCGAAGTCCGACGCCTATCGCGCGCGGATTCACGACCTGATTCCCGGCGGGGCGCATACCTATTCGAAGGGTGACGACCAGTTCCCCGAGCGGGCGCCGGCGGCCATCACGCACGGCAAGGGCGCGTACGTGTGGGATGTTGATGGCAACGAATACCTCGACTGTTCGATGGGGCTGACCTCAGTGGGCCTCGGGCATGCGTATCAGCCCGTACTCGACAAGGTCATCGAGGAACTCGCGCGCGGCGCAAACTTCCAGCGGCCGTCGGTGCTCGAACTTGCGATGGCCGAGCGCTTCCTGTCGATCGTGCCGATGCACGACATGGTGAAGTTTGCGAAAAATGGATCGACCGTGACGACGGCGGCGCTCAAGCTCGCGCGTGCGAAGACCGGCCGGGATCTGGTGGCGTTCCCAGGCAATCACCCGTTTTATTCCTACGACGACTGGTTCATCGGCAAGACGGCCTGCAACAAGGGTGTGCCGAAGGCCGTGTCGGATCTGTCGGTGACGTTCACCGCCTGCGACATCAACTCGCTGCGGGCCTTGTTTGCGGCGCACCCTGGGCAGATTGCCTGTGTCATCACCGAGCCCGAACGCAGCACGTGTGGACCCACGTGTCCCTGCGGCGGCGACGTGGCCACGTTTCTGCGGGCCGCCCAGGAGCTGTGTCACGCGGAAGGCGCCCTCTTTGTCATCGATGAGATGGTGAGCGGGTTCAAGAGCGCGTGGCCGGGCACCACGGTCAAGTACGGCCTCGAGCCCGACATGGCCACGTGGGGCAAGGGCATCGCGAATGGTTTTGCCTTCTGCGCGCTCACGGGCAAGAAGGACGTGATGGAACTGGGCGGTATCCGCGCGAAGGGGCAGGAGAAGGTCTTCCTGATCTCGACGACCCATGGCGCCGAAACCCACGCGATGGCCGCGGCGATTGCGTCCATCGATGAGTTCGAGAAGCACAAAGTGGTCGATCACAACCACGCGATTGGCCGTGAAGTGATCGCCGGGTGTCGTGCGGCTGTGGCCGCCGCCGGCCTGACGGCGTCGATCGACGTGTTGCCGTGTGAGTGGATGGTGACGTTCCTCTTCCGCAATGCGGCCGGCGAGATCTGCAACGGCATGCGCACGTTGATGATGCAGGAGATGATCGCGCGCGGCGTGTTGTTCCAGGGCATCTTCGTTCCCTGCTTCTCTCACACAGCCGCCGAGGTCGCCCGGTTTGTGGCCGCGTTTGCCGACGCCCTGCCGACCTATGCGCGTGGTGTCGCCGACGGGTATCAGGCACACCTGATTGGGGAACCGGCCAAGGCCGTGTTCCGGAAGGTGCTGTAAGGGCCGTGCACGTCGCGATTCGTGTCGATGCCGGCGCGACGATTGGTGTGGGGCATCTCATGCGGTGCCTGACGCTGGCCGATGCGTTGAGCACACGAGGAGCCACAACCACGTTCCTGTGTGCGCCCCTGGCTGACACCTGGGCGTCGATGGTCAGGGACCGCGGTCATGCGCTGGTCGAGCGGCCTGCGGACCACGTGTGGACGCGTGCCGACCTGCCCCCCACAGCGGCGTGGGTGGTCGTCGATCACTACGGTCTTGGCGCAGCGTGGGAGATGGCGATCCGGCCCGACGCCGGGCACGTGCTCGTGATCGATGACCTGGCCGATCGGGACCACGCGTGTGATGTGTTGCTGGACCAGAACTACCTGCCGGATCGCGCGCTCGACTATGCCGGCCGCGTGCCGGCGGCGTGCCGGCTCCTGCTGGGGCCTGAGTGGGCGCTGGTGCGGCCCGAGTATGCGGCGGCGCGGGATGTCGTGCAGCGCGTTCACGGCCGTGTCGGGCGCGTGCTCGTATTTTTTGGCGGTGCCGACCCCGCGCATTTGACCGAGCGCGCGCTTGAGGCGTTGTCACAGCCCGGCCTCGATGATCTCGATGTGGACATCGTGTGCAGTGTTGACCGTGATCGGGCTGCGGCGCTTGAGGCCGGTGCGGCCGCGCGCGGGCGCACCCGGGTGTTTGGCCCGCAGCCGCACCTCGCGGCCCTGATGTGCGAAGCCGACATCGCCCTGGGCGCGGGCGGAAGCACGACCTGGGAACGTTTATGCCTTGGGTTGCCGGCGCTGGTCGTGACCGTGGCCGCCAATCAGGAACACGTCGCCGCAGCCATGGCGCAGGATCGCCTGATTGTGTTGCTCGGCCGCTCCGATAGCGTCACCGCCGGCCAGATGGCGGACGCGATGCGCCGGATGCGCGCCGGCCTGAACTGGCCGGATGTGGCTCGGGGCATGCAGGTGTGTGACGGGGCGGGTGCCGCGCGGGTCGCCGACGTCATGTATCGCGTGAGTGATGGACTGGAGACCGTCGCATGACTACCTCAGCGTTTGGCAAAAAAGTGCATCCCGATGGCTGGGTCTCCGTGGATCCACTGCCCTCGGCTGCGGAACTCCAGACGTTCTACGCCGAGTTGTACTACCAGTCGCCCCAGACGGCGACCTACCAGACGGCCTATGACGACCTGGAACTGCGATATCGCGAGCTGAAGTGTCGTGCGCTGCTGTACGCCATCGCGGGGCAGGGTGTGCGTGCCGGGCGAACCCTGCTCGATGTCGGGGCCGGCGAGGGCTTTTTTCTTGATGCCGCGTCCAGGGCCGGGTTCGACGTGACCGGAGCCGACTTCTCGTCGTTTGGTGTCCAGAAGTTTTTTCCGGAACTGACATCGCGACTCACCACTGGCGATGTGTTCGAGACGTTGCAGTCGCTTGGCGATCAGGGGCGTCAATTCGGCGCCATCTCCGTCCTCAACGTGCTCGAGCACGTGATCGATCCCGAAGCGTTGTGCCGGGCGCTCGCGCGGGTGGTGGATCCGGATGGCGTCGTGGCGATCACGGTGCCCAACGACTATTCGCCGCTGCAGGCGCTGCTCACATCGACAGGCCGCATCAGCCGCGAGTTCTGGTTTGCGCCGCCGCAACACCTCCACTACTTCAACGCGGCATCCTTGGTGGCCTTCTGCACACGAATGGGATTCACACTCGTTGATGCCTATTCGGATTTCCCCATCGATGTGTTCCTGCTGCATCCCGGGTCCAATTACGTGGAGCACCCGGAGGCAGGGAAGGCGGCGCATCGGGCGCGTCTGGAGCACGACCTGCTCATCGCGGAGCAGGGGCTCGATGTGTATCTCAACCTCTACCGCGCCATGTTTCGCGCGGGCATCGGCCGCGACATCACGGTACTGCTGCGAGTGACCCGCGGATGACGATTGGCCTGCTCGCCGATATTCACGGCAACGCCTCGGCACTGCAGGCCGTGTTGACCGCGGCCGCGGCGCTCGACGTCAACCGCCTCCTCGTCGCCGGCGACATCGTCGGGTACTACTACGAGCCGGCGCGGTGTCTCGAGTCGCTGGCGGCGTGGCCGATGACTGTCGTGCGAGGCAACCACGAGGACCTGCTTGACGAGAGCGAGCGTGACGCGGCGCGGAGCGATGCGCTGTACGCGAAGTACGGATCGGGTCTGCGGGTGGCGTCAGAGACAGTGTCGGCCGACGCGCGCGCAGAGATGGCCTCGTGGCCTCGAGTGACGTCATGCGAGGTCGACGGACGCCGTATCACCCTCTGTCACGGCACTCCATGGGCGACGGACGAATACGTCTATCCCGATGCGCCCGACGCCGTGTGGGCGCGCATGGCGTCCGGTGGTGCGGATCTGGTGGTGTGCGGACATACGCATTACCGCGTTGATCGACGTGTCGGTGCCACACGCATCGTGAACCCAGGCTCGGTCGGCCAGCCGCGAGATGGTGCCGGCGGGGCGTGCTGGGCGACGTACGACACGGTCAGCGGCCAAGTGACCATGCGGGTTGAGTCGTATGACCGGCAGAGCACGGCACAGCAGGCGCGTGCCCGTGACCCGCAGCTGCCGTACCTGGCCGACGTGTTGTTCAGGGAGGCCACGCGCGCATGACGACGGTACTGGTGACCGGCATTGGCGGCGACATCGGTCAGGGCGTGGCAGCCGTCCTGCGTGACGCGCACCCGGAATGGCGTCTGCTTGGCATGGATATCCATTCACGCCATGGCGGTGAGCATTTTGTGGACGCGTGGCATCTGGCGCCGCGAGTGCCGGATCCGTCGTACGACACATGGCTTGACGAGCTGGTCGCGCGAGAGGGCGTGACGCTTGTGATTCCGACGTCGGAAGCCGAGTTGATTCACTTTGCGACGACGGGGCGCCGGTCGAGCGGGAACGCCTCGTTGTTGATGCCGCCGGCGAATGTGGTCACGCTGGGCAGCGACAAACTCGCCACCAACCAGCTGCTCGCGTCCATCGGCGTAGCCCGCCCCTGGACCATTCCAGTTGAGGACCTCGACCACGGTGCGACGGTGGCGTTGCCCTGCATCTACAAGACCCGCCGGGGCGCGGGCTCGAAGGGCGTGTTCCTCTGCGAGTCGCTCGACGACATCACCTTCCATCGGCGGCATCACCCGTTCGCCGTGTTGCAGGAGCGACTGGAACCGGCGGATCGCGAGGTCACCTGTGGCGTGTTTCGGGATCGCCATGGCCGCACGGCGGTGGTTCAGCTGTTGCGCAGTCTAGTCGGTGGATTTACCGGGTGGGCGGAAGTGATCGATGACCCGGCTGTGACCGATCAGTGTCGACGTGTCGCCGAGGCGCTCGATCTGCGGGGCGCTGTCAACCTGCAGTTGCGGATTACCGAAGCCGGTCCCCGCATCTTCGAGATGAATCCGCGCTTTTCGTCCACCGTGTTGATGCGGCACCTGCTGGGGTTCCGTGATCTGGTGTGGATGATTGACGATGCGGCGGGGCGGGATGTGACGTTTGTGCAGCCCAGAGTGGGCGAGCGGGTGGTGCGTGTGCAGGGCGCACGCCGGCTGACGTGACGGCAGGGGAGAACGAGCCATGAGTTTTGAGGTGATGGGACGACGGATTGGCCTGGATGCCCCACCGTTTGTGATTGCCGAGATGTCGGGCAATCACAATCAGTCACTCGACCGCGCGCTGGCGATCGTGGATGCGGCGGCGGCGACCGGTGCGCACGCCCTGAAGATCCAGACGTACACGCCCGACACGATGACGCTCGACATCAATGAGCGGGAATTCAGGATCTCGGATCCGAAGAGCCTGTGGACCGGCCGGTCGTTGTACGACCTGTATGGCGAGGCGTTCACCCCGTGGGAGTGGCACGCGCCGATCTTTGACCGGGCACGCGCGAAGGGCATGATTCCCTTCAGCACGCCGTTTGATGCGACGGCAGTCGACCTGCTCGAGTCGCTCGACTCACCCTGCTACAAGATCGCGTCATTTGAAAACACGGACCTTCCGCTCATCCGTCGCGTCGCGGCCACAGGCAAGCCAGTGATTATCTCGACCGGCATGGCGACAGCTGCAGAGCTCGATCACACGGTGCGCGCCGCGCGTGAGGCCGGATGCCGCGATCTGGTGCTGCTCAAGTGCACGAGTACATATCCCTCCACGCCGGCCAACACGAACCTCCGGACCATTCCCCATCTCCGGGAGCTGTTCGGGTGTGAGGTCGGGCTCTCAGACCACACGATGGGCATCGGCGTGTCGGTGGCCAGTGTGGCGCTGGGGGCGACGGTGATCGAAAAACACTTCACGTTGTCGCGGGCCGAGGGCGGCGTGGACAGCGCGTTTTCGATGGAACCAGCGGAAATGACCCAGTTGGTGGTTGATTCCGAGCGCGCGTGGCAGGCGCTCGGCGGCATTTCGTACGGGCCGACCGAGGCCGAGCGGAAGTCCCTGCAATACCGCCGCTCCCTCTACGTCGTCACCGACCTCCGTGCGGGGGATGTGCTGACGACGGAGAACGTGCGGGCCATTCGGCCGGGTCTGGGACTTTCTCCCGGGGAGCTCGACCGCGTACTCGGACGCCGCGTGACGCGCGATGTCGCCCGCGGCACGGCCCTGACGTGGGATCTCTGCTGAGATGACCGCACTGATCGAGACGGCTCGATGCCGCCTGCGGCCACTGACCGAGGCTGACGCGACCGAAACCTACCTCTCCTGGTTTCGGGACGATGAGACAGCGCGCAACCTCAGTACGCCCGCGAACACGCAGACACTTGAGTCGATTCGAGCGTTCATCAGGGAGCGGTCCGGGCGCGAGGACGTGGTGTTTCTCGGCATCTTCGCCGCCGACTCCGGCGCACACATCGGCAACATCAAATACGAACCGGTGGTTGCGAACGCGGGGTACGCCGTGATGGGCATTTTGATCGGTGACCCCGCGTGGCGGGGCAGGGGCATTGCGCAGGAGGTCCTGCGGGCATCGGCGGCATGGCTCAAGTCTGAACGGGGGATCCGTCAGATTCTGCTCGGGGTGAGTCCCGACAATCCGGCAGCCGTTCGTGCGTATGAGGGTGTGGGGTTTCGCGTCGGCACGTCACCGTATCTGACGATGCCGGATCCGAGGTTGTTGGTGATGGTGTGGGAACTGTGATGCGGCGTGTTGTCGGCGCGGTGGTGCGGGGGACGATGGCCGGTCTGCGTCGCACCAGGCCGGGGCGCTTTGTGTATCAACAGATGCTGCAGAGCATCACCAATGCGACCCGCACCGTGACTCACGGACCGGTGACGCTCACGCTGGCAACACCCAACTGGATCGCCGACTACCGGGCGGACACATTCACCAGCAAGGAGCCGGACACGCTCAAGTGGATCGACCAGTTGCCGGTCGAGTCCGTGCTCTGGGATGTCGGGGCAAACGTCGGGCTGTATGCCACGTATGCGGCGGTGGCGAGACGCTGCCGTGTCTTCGCGTTTGAACCCTCGGTCTTTAATCTGGAACTGCTGGCCCGGAACGCGTTCCTCAATCAGGTGCAGGAACGTGTCGTGATCGTGCCGGTCCCGCTCAACGATGCCAAAGGCACGAGCCTCTTTCAGATGTCGACCACTGATTGGGCCGGCGCCCTGTCCACGTTCTCGCACGGCATTGATCAGGACGGTCTCGCACTGCGCAGCGTGTTTCAGTACTCACTGCTGGGGCTGCCGATGGACGAGGCGCGTGACCACCTTGGGGTCCCCCAACCCTACGCCATCAAGATGGACGTGGACGGCATCGAGCATTTCATTCTGGCCGGCGGACCACAGGTGCTTCAGGCCGTCACCGAAGTGCTGATCGAGATCAACGATGGGTTTGTCGAGCAGGCGCAGGGGGCCGAACGGATGTTGCGCGCGGCCGGATTGACACTGGTGGAAAAGCAGGATGCCGGTGCGCCGGGCGTGTTCAACCAGTGGTGGCGCCGGGAGCGGTAGGGGGATTTTTGCTGTGGTAACGTGGACGCGATGAAATATCTGATTACCGGCGGCGCCGGATTCATTGGCTCACACCTGTCGGAGGCCTTGCTCAGCGCGGGCCACGAGGTGTCGGTGATCGACGACCTGTCCACCGGGTCGATGCGCAACATCAGTCATCTGAAAGGTCGCCCCGGCTATTCGTACGTGATCGACACGGTCATGAACGAGCCGCTGACTGCTGAGCTGGTGGATGATGCGGACGTAATCGTCCATCTGGCCGCGTCGGTCGGCGTGCAGAAGATCGTCGAAGAGCCGGTGAACACGATCGAGAACAACGTGCAGGGCACCGACATCGTGCTCCGCAAAGCCGACA
>CAZLJG010000136.1:0-8186 GCA_964559545.1 uncultured Solibacteraceae bacterium
GCAGCAGATCGTGCTGTTGGCGGTGTCGCTCGCGGAGCCCGCCGGAAAATAGTTCACAGGGAGGCGCGGAGATTTTTTCCCGGGTGTTCAGCGGGTGAAGGGATTCACCAGGCGAACGCCCGTACCCGCAAAGTCACGCACGTTCCGGGTGACCAGCGCGAGGTTGTGCACGCGCGCTGTCGCCGCGAGCAACGCGTCCACAACAGGGAGGGAGCGACCCGCGCGCAGGCGCCCCCATTCCTCGGCCACCTCGCCGTCCACATGGAGCAGGCGGTCCTCGTAGAACTGCACGAGACCATGCACCCATCGATCCAACGCCTCGGCTTGCGCGGCCTTGCGGCGTCGCAGTTGTTCGATACCCTGGCGGATGTCGCCGACGGTGATGACGCTCAGGCTCAGTTCATCCGGCGTTCGCGCGTCAAACCACACTATGACTCCGGGATCTGCCCGGTCCCCGCGGCGAAGCTCTGACACGACATTCGTGTCCAGCAGGAAGATCACAACTGCACCGCCCGCCCCCGGTCGCGTGATCGCCGCAGGCGGAGGTCAGGGGCTTCAGGAATCCCCCGCAGGAACGTCTTGAAGTCTGCGGCCGGAGCGGGACCGAACAACGCCTGTTCCAGAATCGCCCGATGTTCGGCCTCGGCAGACCGGCCCTGACGGGCCGCCCGCTCCTTGAGGGCAGCCACGATACGCGGCTCAAGGTTTCTGACAATCAGCTGCGACATGCTAGCAATGATAGCACCCGAGACGACTCTGCGCCCCCGGCTTGAAACCCGGCAGTCCCCCTCTTACACTCCGCCGTACTCGTGACTGAGCCCACCGATCGCCTGGATTCGTGGAAGGCCATTGCGCAGTACCTCGGTCGCGACGAACGCACGTTGCGGCGATGGGAGAAGCAGGGGTTCCCGGTCCGTCGCGTCGCGTCCGCGTCCGGCCACTCGGTGTTTGCGTACAAGTCGGAAGTGGATGCGTGGCTGCGCGCCGCGAGTCCGGCCGATCCACCCAGCCCGCCGCCAGTGACCCCTCGTCGATCGCCGTGGATCGTCAGGCAGCGATTCCTCGTGGTCGCCACCCTCGTCGTCGTCGGCACCGTGAGCTGGAGCATTCTGGCCCCACACGCTTCAGACCCGGCGGTGAAGATCGAGCTGACCGTCACCGGGATCGAAGGCGTGGACGCCACGGGCATCAGTCAATGGCGCTTCGATTTCCCCAGCGATCAACTGACGCACCTGCCGACCACCAGCGCCGACCCGGCAATCGTCGCCACCGGGGAACCGCCGCTGGCGTACGCCCTCACGTCCTATGCCTCGCGACGAGTGGACCGGGCGCATCTGGGCGGATCGCTCTATCAGCTGAGCCTCGATGGCCGTCTGCTTCGGACGTTCAGTCTGGAGGACCGCTGGCGCTTCTCGGACGGTCGCACCTACGAAGGGGGATGGGGCCTCACCGACTTCAGCCTCAACAGCCGGTACGGCCGCCGGATTGCGATCGCGGGCCATCACCTGACCTGGTGGCCCAGTGTGGTCACGATGTTGGATGACCGCTGGGTGCGAACCGGCACGTTCGTCAACAGCGGCTGGGTGGAAACCCTGCGCTGGTTGTCACCGGACAAAGTGGTGATCGGCGGATTCAACAACGGCCGGGACGGCGGCATGATGGCCGTGCTCGACGCCCATCGGATGGATGGGTCATCGCCGGAAGATCCGGCGGGGCCGTTCGTGTGCGAGACCTGTCCGCCAGGAGGGCCGCTGTTCTACGCCGTCTTCCCCCGATCCGAACTGAATCGCATCACCGGGTCAGGATTTAATCGTGCGGCCGTGTTCATCCAGGACGATCGGATCATTGCCCGCACGTCCGAACTCGATCGCCCGACCAATGTCGGCCCGCTATCAGATGCGATCTACGAATTCTCGATGACGATGGAACTGCTGGATGCGCAGTACGGCGATCGGTACTGGGATCACCATCGGCGCCTCGAACTGGAGGGCCGGATTCGTCACACGCGCGCACAGTGTCCGGAGCGCGATGGCCCTCCGGTGCTCGACGTGTGGACGCGCGAACAGGGGTGGCGCCGCATTACGCGGTAGGCCGCCCTGCAAACACCGCCGTCAGGCTCTCATCATCAATCTCCCAGGCACCGGGCGTCTCTCCGGTAAAGGACCGGAAGTCATTGATGAAGTGCGCCTGATCGTAGAACCCGTGTTGCACGGCGAGGTCGGGCCAGTTCGACGGAGCGGGCTCACGGAGCGCACCAATCACGTGCTGAAAGCGGAGGATGCGAAGGAACCGTTTCGGCGACAGGCCTACATGTAGCGCGAACTGCCGTTCCAACTGGCGCGGCGTCACGCGCGCCACTGACGCGAGTTCATCCACGCGCACCAGACCATGGGCGGTCGTCGCCACAGAGACCGCGTGCATCAGCGCCGGCGTGGGCAACAGTGCGGACGTTTCGATGCGTGCGGCAAACGCGGCAAACAACACGACCTCGAATGCATTCATCGCATCCCACACATCATGCCGGCCGGCGAGATGTTGCGACAGTTTCAGCGCGAGTGAGCGATCGACCGCTGCCAAATCGTGGATGTGGCCCGTGAGCTGGTGCTGCGGGACGCCCGTGAGCAACGCCGCGGCATACGGCCGAAGCCGCGCGCCAACCACAAGCGCGCTTGGGCGGGTCACGAGCCGGGCCGCGGCCGTCATCTGGGCGCCGAGGAGCACGGTGGCCTGCGTGTGATCGACGCCGTCCGGCCCCACCTCGGCAAACGGCGCGCCGAGATGCAACATGACTTCCACATGCCCATCGGGCAGCACCGGAGACGGCATCGCTGGATCCGTATCCAGCGTCTCCAGTGCCCAGAACCGGTCAACCAGTGACCGCAGGCGCGAGCCGGGGAGGCGTTCTTCGTACCGCATGGCGACACGACACTATACGCAGCTTGAGGCCCGTTCTCCTGTTGCTTGCCAACATGACTTCATGTAGCCTTCCAACATGAGCGACCGCACCGACGTGTTGCAGGGCACCCTGGCCCTGATGATTCTCAA
The DNA here is from genome assembly GCA_964559545.1 of uncultured Solibacteraceae bacterium. Taxonomy (GTDB): domain Bacteria; phylum Acidobacteriota; class Vicinamibacteria; order Vicinamibacterales; family SCN-69-37; genus SYFT01. The sequence continues at coordinate 3,046 of CAZLJG010000136.1, forward strand.
GACGCTGCATACGCTCGGCCCGCAGCATGGATACGGCATTGCGCGCCGCATCGAACAGGTCAGTCACGACGCCCTGCAGCTCAACCAGGGCACCTTGTATCCGGCGCTGGTGAAGCTGGAACAACAAGGATGGATTCGCTCGAAGTGGGGCGTCTCCGAGAACAACCGCAAGGCGAAGTTCTACACGCTGACACCTCGTGGCCAGCGGCAACTCGGCGCGGAGGAAGCCAAGTGGGCCAAGGTGGCGGTGGTGGTCGGCCGTTTCCTGAATCCGACCAAAGGTGAACGGTCATGACCGCGCTGCGTCGGTGGTTGGCGCGGCTGTGGCAGTGGCGACATCGCGACGCACTCGAGCGCGAGCAGGCCGCCGAACTCCAGAGCCATTTTGATCATCTGATCGACGACCACATCCGGCGCGGACTCTCCCCGACGGAGGCACGCCGGCAGGCGGCACTTGCGCTGGGTGGGCTTGACCAGGCACGGGCTCTGGCGCGCGACGCCAGCGGATTCCGAGTCGTCGACGCGATTACGTCCGATACACGACTGGCACTCCGTCAACTGCGAAAGACGCCGGCCTTCACCGCGGCGGCCGTCCTCACGCTCGCGCTGGGGATCGGCGCGAACACCGCCATCTTCAGTCTTGTGGACGCCGTCTTGTTGCGGCCGCTCCCGTACACCGACCCCGAACGTGTGGTCGCCGTGTGGGAAGAGACCACGACCGGACTGGCGGCGTCGGGCATCCCTGGAGCACCCATTCCGCCCCAGCGCACCGCCGTCGCGCCGGCCAACTATCTCGACTACGTCGCCCGCGTCCAGGCGTTCGAGGGCGCGGGCGTCTTCGCCGGCGGCGGCCGGAACCTGACAGGTGATGGCACACCGGAGCGCGTGGTGGCCGAAGAAGTAACGGCGTCATATTTCCGCGTCCTGGGTGTGCAGCCTGCGGTCGGGCGGACATTCCTTGATGGAGAAAACGCTCCAGGTCGCGAGCAAGTCGCCATCATCAGCCATGGCTTGTGGCAACGCCGCTACAGCGCCGACCCGGCCATCATTGGTCGTGTCATCACACTGAATAACCGGCCGCACGAAGTCGTCGGCGTCATGCCCGCGGATTTTGTGGGGCCGTCAGCTGCCCGGCAGTTGGACCAGGTCAGTGTGTGGGTGCCGATCGTGTTCGAACCCGAGGTCCTCACGAATCGACACGACCACACAGTGGAGATGATTGCGCGTCTCGCGCCGGGGATCTCGATCGAAACGACGCGCCAGCAACTGGACGCGGCCTCGCAGGCAATCGGCGTGGAGTTTCCTGAGGCAGCGTCCACCACCGCTCGCGTCGAGTTGCTCCATCGGGATCAAGTGACCACCGTACGCACGATGCTGGTCGTGCTCCTGAGCGCCGTCGGTCTCGTACTCCTCCTTGCATGTATCAACGTCGCCGGCCTCCTGATGGTGCGCGCGATCGGTCGCCAGCGCGAAATGGCGATCCGATATGCCCTTGGCGCCAGCCGGGCGCGTGTGGTCTGCGAGCAACTCGTGCAGAGCCTGGTGCTCGCTGTACTCGGAGGTGCCGCGGGCATTGCGCTCGGGACGTGGACAACGCGCTGGCTGGTGTCGGTGGCGCCGTCAAACATTCCGCACATCCACACGGCCGGATTGGATCTCCGAGTGCTGGCGTTCGCCATCGTGGTCACTGTGGGCACCGCCCTGGCGTTTGGCATGTGGCCGGCGTGGCAGGCCGCTCGGACTGATCCTATCGAGACGTTGAAGGCCCACGACCGCCCCGCCAGCGGCGGGTGGGTCATTGCGCGACGGAGCGGCCTGCTCATCGGTGAAGTGGCAATCACGACGATCGTGGTCGTCGGTGCCGCCCTGATGATTCGCAGCATGATCAACTTGCAGCGGGTAGACCTCGGCTTCGACCCCGAGAACGTCCACGCCGCGAGCATCGTGCTTCCGGCGGACCGTTACCCGACGCCTATGCATCGCCTCGCGTTTTTCGAGCGGCTCGAATCACAACTCGCGGCCGTACCAGGCGTGCGGAGCGTCGCGTTCGGCAATCGCCTCCCTCTGCGGGGCAATTGGATCAGCGGCATGGTGGTGGACTCGCTCGAGCCCTCAGCGCAAGCAGGGGCGGCCTTGCGAGAAGCCGGCTTCCAGGCGATCAACCCCTCCTACTTCGACACGGTCGGCATTCCGCTACGCCGTGGTCGCGCACTCACCTCCAATGACACAGCCAGCAGCGAAGCAGTCGCGGTCGTCAACGAAACGTTCAGCCGCATCCATCTCGACGGCGGCGACCCGATCGGCCGGCGGATTCGACGCGGCCCCACCCAGCCAGCCATCACCATCGTCGGCGTCGTTGCGGACGTTCGACGCACGGGTCGAGCTGACGATGAGGGCCAACGCCCGGCGGATATCGCTCCGCAGGTGTATCTCGCCGCCGCGCAGACCGCGCTGTACCCGCTTCCGCTGCGCGACGTCGCGGTGAAGGTGGACCCGGCAGCGCAGGCGACCATCGGTCCGGCCATTCAGCGCATCGTCCTCGAGCTCGACTCGAACCTGCCGGTCACGGCCAGCCGATCGCTGGAAGAAACTCTGGCGCTGGGTTCCGCGCAGAAGCGCTTTCAAACAGCACTGTTTGTGATCTTCGGGCTGGTCGCGTCCGGTCTGGCCCTCATCGGCATCTACGGAGTGGTCGCCTACGGTGTGTCGCTACGCGCCGGCGAAATCGCGCTTCGCATGGCGCTCGGCGCCACGCGCAGGCACGTGCTTCGGGATGTCATCTGGCGAGCCGTCCGGCTGGTCGGGCTGGGTGTGGTCGCGGGTCTCGGCGGCGCCTACCTGGGTTCGGATGTGGTCCGGGGGCTGCTCTTCAACGTGGCACCGACCGAGCCCAGAACCTACCTGATCGTCGCGCTGCTGATGGTCGGCAGCGGGGCAGCAGCCGCATGGGCTGCAGCGCGCCAGGCCACCCGCATCGACCCGATGCATGTCCTGAAATAGGACACCGCCAACCTTTTCGCGGGCATGTGCGTCCAACCCCCTGTTGCGTTCATGATGAACGCATTCATGGTGCACACATGCCGTTTAAATCGCCCGATGCGCTCCTCCCGCTGACCCCGGTCGCGTTTGAGATCCTCCTGGCGCTGGCCGAGGAGGACCTGCACGGATACGCCATCCTCCAGGCCGTCGAAACACGGCTCAAAGGTCTGCTGCCCCTGCGAACCGGAACGTTGTATCGATCGCTTGCGCGCCTGCTCGATGACGGGCTGATTGATGAAGTCGACGGCGACGACGCCGCTGATGTACGGCGACGGTATTACACGATTACCGATCACGGCCGGACGGTGGCGGCGCTTGAGGCTGAGCGACTGGCTGGACAGGTCGCGGCCGCCCGTTCACGCCGGCTGTTGCCGGCCAGGAAGGCGCGCTCATGATTCGGCGACTGGCGGCTGTCGCGCATCGCGCCGCGCTGCGGTCGTATCCCGAGTCGTTTCGCCACCGGCTGGGCGCGGACCTTCACGAGACATTCATGCGGCGGATGGATGCGGCGCGCATGCCGATGGCGGTCGCGCTCGTGGGCATCCTCGATACCGTCGCGTCAGGCCTGGCGGAACGCCGGCACACCCGCTCACTTCCCGCACCAAGGAGTCTTGCCATGACCTGGGAATCCGTGTTCTCCGACCTCCGGCTGTCGCTGCGCCAGTTGACGAAAGCCCCGATGTTTGCCGCGATGGTGATCGCCACGCTGGCCCTCGGCATCGGCGCGAACAGCGCGATCTTCTCAACCGTGTATGCGGTGTTGATCAAACCGCTGCCGTATCAGGAGCCCGACCGGCTCGTCGCCATCTGGAGTCACAACACCACGCTGGACGATGCGAACTATCCGGTGTCGCCTGCGAACTTCGAGGCCTTCGCGCGGGAATCGACCTCATTTGCGCAGGTGGAGGGCATGTACTCGTTCCTCAGCAACATGCAGATCGGCAGCGGGGAGACGTCGGAGACCATTCAAGCGTCCTGGGTCACGCCCGGCATGTTCCGCATGCTTGGTCACCCGGCGTTGATGGGTCGAGGTCTGCAGGAAGGCGACGAGCGGAATGTCGTGCTGAGTCACGACTTCTGGCAGCGACGGTTCGGTGGTGACCCGGCCGTCATTGGCACCACGCTGCCGCGTCCAGCCGGTACTCCGACCGGCACCATCGTCGGCGTCATGCCGAAGTCGTTTGTGTTCCCGTACCGGTCGATGCTCGGGCCGAGTGGGTTCTCGCGCGCCCAATCCGCCGATGTGTGGGTTCTGCTGACGCCGCAGACGGGGTTCCGCATGGTGGACGCGACGGGGCAACCGAGCCGGACCATCCACATGTTGTCGGTGATCGGCCGTCTGAAGCCGGGGATGTCCACTGACCAGGCGACGGCCGACTTGCGCGCAATCGCCGACCGGCGTGCACAGGACTTCCCGGACTCAAACAAGGGCTATGGCATCACCCTGCGACCATTGCTCGACCAGACGGTCGGCGCGATCAGGCCAGCCCTCCTGCTGCTGATGGCAGGCGTCGGGGCGCTGCTGCTGTTGACGTGCGTCAACATTGCGAACGTTCTTCTGGCCCGCGCGACGGGACGGCAGCGTGATGCCGCGGTGCGTGCCGCACTCGGCGCGTCACGGACGCGACTCCTTCAACAGTCGCTCGTGGACAGTCTTGTGCTCAGCCTGCTCGGAGGCGTCGCGGCGCTCGGCATCGTGGCCGCCGGCACGCAGCTGCTGCTCGCACTGGCTCCTGGCGACCTGCCGAGGATTTCCGAAACACAGCTGAGTTCGATCGTCGCGGTCTTCACGTTTGGGATGGCCGTGGTCGCCGGATTGGTGACGGGACTGATGCCGGCGTGGACGATGTCACAGGCGCGCGCGGAAGATGGTCTGCGCGAGTCGCGCCGCACGACGGCTGGGCGCACGCAGCGCGCGGCACGATCCACGCTGGTGGTGGCCGAAGTCATGCTGGCCACGATGTTGACCGTGGGTGCGGGCCTGCTATTGCGCAGTTTTGTGTCGGTGATGAACGTGGATCCCGGCTTTGCGCCCGACAACCTGCTCACGTTCCAGGTGTCAGCGCCACCACGCGCCGCCGGTGCGCCCGCGCTGATCCAGT
>CAZLJG010000137.1:0-4037 GCA_964559545.1 uncultured Solibacteraceae bacterium
CGCGGCGGTATTCGAACTTGTCGACCGCCTTCATCAGGCCGATGTTGCCTTCCTGAATCAGGTCGAGGAACTGCAGGCCGCGGTTCGTGTACTTCTTCGCGATCGACACGACGAGTCGCAGGTTGGCTTCGACCAGTTCCTTCTTCGCCTGTTCGGCCTGCGCTTCGCCCTCGAGGATCGTCCGGAGCATCAGCGTGAGGTCGTCGGCCGGCTGCTCGAGCTTGAGCGCCATCGCCTTGACTTCCTTCTTCAGCTCTTCCTTGTGCTTGAGGAGGATCTTCTTCTCCTCCTCGCGGAGCTTCTTCTTGCTCTTCGGATCCAGCTTCTGATCGATCTGGCGCACTTCGCGCTGCTTCCACTGGATGTCTTCGACCGCCGATTTCAGGCCGTCGATCAGCCGGCGCTTCACCATCTCGGTGAATTCGATCTTCCGAATCGAGATGGTCACCGCCACCTTGGCGCGGCGGATCTTCCAGCTGGCCTTGACGTATTTCTTTTTGTCGGTCTTGGCCACGTCGGCGAACTTCTCGGCGACCTTGACCGCGTTTTCCTGCGCGATGCGCACGGCGTCGATCTGCTTCTCGAGCTGCTTGCGGCGGCGTTCGAGTTTTTCGTCCGTGATCTCTTCCTCGTTGAAGACAACCAGTTCACGGATGGTGCGTTCGCCGCGCTTGAGCTGCTCGCCCATCTCGATGACCTCCTGGGTCACCTTCGACGTGCGCGAGATCAACTTCATGACGGTGAGCTTGCCGCGCTCGATGCGCTTCGCGATGGCCACTTCGCCCTCGCGTGTGAGCAGCGGCACGGTGCCCATCTCGCGCAGGTACATGCGGACGGGGTCATTGGTCTTGTCGAGAACGCCCGGCGTCAGGTCGAGATCGCCGCCACCGCCGCCCCCTTCGGGTTCGTCGCTGCCGCCCTTGTCGTCGCGGTAACTCTTCTCGGAGTCCACGACCTCGATGCCCGCGCTGTTGAGAGCGCTGAACAGGTCATCGAGTTCTTCGGCGGAGGTCACATCGGCGGGCAGGAGTTCGTTGATCTCCTCGTACAGGAGATACCCCTTCTCCTTGCCCATCGCCATCAGTGCCCGGATTTCGTCAAACTTTTCCTCAATCGACAAGGTCCCTACTCCTTCAACGCTTCGAGCCGCTGCAGCAGCTCCAACTTCTTCGCCCACAATGTGCCGAGCCGGCGATCGGTCTCGTCGCCCGCTCGTGTTCCGGCCTGCAGCCGGTCAATCTCGTCCTGCACCTCCGTGCGCTCGCGTTCGAGGCGACGACGCTTGAGGGCGTTCACACAATCCGACGGAGGGGCCGCCGCTTCCGCGCTTGCGGCCTTGGCCACCAGCGCCTGTTCTCCCTCGCTGAGCCGCTCTTTCAGCAACTCAGGCAATCCATCCGCCGGCACGTCCGCCAGACTGCGGGCCAGCTCGAACACGGGAGCTGACACCAGGCCAATCAGGTCATCCGGCTCGAGCTGCGCCAGCGCGCCGAGTCCCTCGACTGGCCGATGCACCAGCGCCCACAACAATCCCTGCTCCGCGTCGAGCACCCGCACCCGCGAGGGGAGTGCGACTGCCGGTGGCTCCGTCTTCTTCTGAGCCGCCGCCTTCCGAATCTCGTCGCGCACCACGCTCTCCGTGATGCGCGCTTTGTGCGCCAGCCGATCCGCGAACTGGTCGCGCGCCGCCGGGTCGGGAATGGTCGCCGCCACCGTCAGCATCTGGCCGATAAACGTCCGCCGGCCATCGGGCCGGTTCAGGTCCACCCGTTCCGCCGCGCGGTCGAGCAGGAACTCCAGATACGACCGGGACCCCTTCAGGCGCTCGACATACGCACGCCCGCCTTCGTTCCTGATGAACGTATCGGGGTCGCTGCCCGTGGGCAGCAGGGCCACATTGACCTGGAATCCTTCCGCGACCAACAACTCGGACGTCCGCGCCGCCGCCCCCTGTCCGGCCGCGTCCGGGTCAAAACTTAGAACGATCTTCGGGGCAAACCGTTTCAACAGCCGCGCTTGCGTCACGGTCAGCGCTGTTCCGCTCGACGCCACCACCGGCTGCACCCCGGCCTGCCACACCTGCGCCAGGTCGAAGTAGCCCTCAACCAGCACACAGTAATTGTGCTTCCGAATGGCCCCTTTCGTCACGTCCAACCCGTACAGGGTCCGGCCTTTTGAATAAATGGGCGTTTCGGGCGAATTCAGGTACTTGGGGACCTGTCCCTCGTCCATGGCACGGCCGCCAAAGGCCACCAGGGACCCAGTATCGCGGCGGATCGGGATCATCAGCCGATTACGAAACCGGTCGACGACGCTGCCATTGTCCCGTTGCATGACCAGGCCCGACTTCACCTGCAGGGCCATGGGCACTTTCCGGTCGGCAAACAGGCTCGTCAGGGTGTCGCGACCCGCGGCCGGGGCAAATCCGTAGCCGAATGCCTCAACGGTCGCCGCCGTCAGCCCCCGCTTCTCGAGTTCCCGTTTCGCGCGGGCCCCACCCGGCGTCTCGAGTTGTTCGCGGTAAAACGCCAGCGCGTCTTCGTGCAGCTTGACCAGCGCCTCACGCTCGGCTGAGGCGACTCGATCCTCCGCGCCGTCCACGCCCTCGGGAATCGTCAGGCTCGCGCGCTGCGCGAGGAGCCGCACGGCTTCAGGGAAGGTGATCTTCTGGTGCAGCTCGATGAACTTGAGGACGTCGCCGCCCACACCACACCCGAAACACTTGAAGATGCCCTTGTCCTTGAGCACGTTGAAGGAGGGCGTCTTCTCCGTGTGAAACGGACACAGCCCCTTCCAGTTGGTGCCGGCCTTCTTCAGCGGCGTCACCTCGCCGATGATCGTGACGATGTCGGTCTGGGCCTTGAGGTCGTCGAGGAAGCCTTGAGGAAAGAGGGCCATCAGTCCTTCAGCTCCACGATGGTGGCGCCGTTGCCGCCTTCGTTGTCCGGCGCCGGGCTCACCGTGGCGACCAGCGGGTGCTCACGGAAGAACTTCGTCATCGCGTCCCGCAACTTCCCGGTGCCGTGCCCATGCACGATGCGCAGGCGCCGGCTGTCGGAGAGTAACGCGGCATCAAGAAATTTTTCGGCCTCGTCAGTGGCTTGATCCACGGTCTTGCCGATGATCATCAGTTCGCGCACGGCGGACGCGAGGCCCACGCTGGACGGCACCGTGACGCCCCCACCCGAACGTGAGGGCGTCTCGCGTTCGCGTGTACCCGCCGCGCGTGCACCCGCCGGTCGCTGCAGATCGCGCCACGCCACTTTCATGCGTTTGCCCCGCACATCGATCTCGGCATGTTTCCCTGAGACGGACGTGACGGTGCCTTTCGACCCGAAGGCCGGCACGAAAACCTCGTCGCCGGGACCCGGCGCGCGATCGAGCGCCACGTGTGTGTCTGCGGCCGCTGGCACGAGCGGTTGCGCGACGGACTCGAGCGCGGCTCGGCCCTGTACGCGCAAGTGACCGATTTCCCCTGTGGAGAGTGGTCGCTGCTCGGCCCTGTGCACGAGGGCCTCGGCCTTGGTCTTGACCTGGGCCACGACACGATCAACTTCGGCGCGGGCTTCGCGCAGCTTTTCGTTCAGCCGATCGTCGAGACGCTTGCGCAGCACGGCCTCACGCTCGGTGACATGGGATTCGCGCGCGAGAATCTTCGCGCGTTCGTCCGCCACCCGTTTCCGTTCGTCGGCGAGCTGTTGTCGCTCGCGATCGATAACCGCAAGTTCCTGGTCCACGCGGGCCAGATGTTCGGCCAGTTGGGTCTCGCGCGATGATCGCCGGGCGCGGGCCGCGGTGATGACATCCGACGGCATGCCGAGCCGTTCGGCAATCTCCAGCGCGAGGCTGCGACCGGGCGCGCCGTACACCAGGCGATACGTGGGCGCGTACGTGCCGGAGACAAATCCCATCGCGGCGGCCTGAATCCCGTCGGTGGTCGCCGCAAACGTCTTCAACCCATCGTCATGTGTCGTCGCGATGACCAGCGCGCCGCGCCGGCGGAAGTGATCAATCACGGCGGTGCCGAGTGCGCCGCC
>CAZLJG010000137.1:4137-8184 GCA_964559545.1 uncultured Solibacteraceae bacterium
TTGCCGCCGGTGTTGGGGCCGGAGATCACGAGCGCCCGCATGGGCGGGACGAGCACGATGTCGTTGGCGACAACGGTGTCCGTCAGCAACGGATGACGGGCGCCGATGAACTCCAGCCGTCCGTCAGTGGTGAGCGCCGGCGGGATGGCTTGATGCCGCTGCGCGAGTCGCGCCTTGGCTTGAATCAGATCCAGTTCGGCCGCGACATGCAGCGTGTTCTCAAGGTCGGCGGCGCGCACCCGGTAGGCGTCCGTCAGAGCGAGAAGAATGCGGAACACTTCCGCCTTCTCGCGGTCGGCCAGCGCCACGATCTCGTTGTTCGTCTGCACCGTCGCCATCGGCTCGAGGTACAACGACGCGCCACTCGCGGAACTGCCGTGGACGATGCCGGGGATGGCGTGCTGATGTTCGGCGCGCACCATCACCACATACCGGCCACCGCGGTCGGCGACGATCTGGTCCTGGAGATATTTCGCGGTGTCGCGCCCCCGGGTAAGTCCCTCGAGCGTGGTTCGCAACTTCGCCCGATGACGCCGCAATGCGTCACGAATATCGCGCAGTGCCGCGCTCGCATCGTCGGTGACGTCGCCCGACGGCGTGATCGCGCGGCGCGTGCGGGAAGCTTCGTCGGCAAACGATGCGGCCGCCGACACGAGGTCGCCCAGCAAGGGGGCCGATGGGCCCAGGCGACGAATCGTCTGGCAGGCATCGTCCACGGAATCCACGAAGGTCGCGAGACCGACCAGCGACAGCGGATCGAGCGGCTGTCCCGCGATGGCCAGCGCGTCCAGAATGTCGAGCAGCGCTTCGGGCGCCTGGATGGAGAGCGCCCCGCCGTCTGCCAGGAGTCGCACGGCCTCCGAGGTCGTGTCGAGTCGTGCTCGAACCTCAGCAGCGTCCGACGATGGTTCGAGGGCGAGCGCAGAGGCGCGTCCCAGGGGCGTCAGCGTCTGGAACGCCAACGCTTCCCGAATGCGATCGAACTCGAGCGCGCGGAGGAGAGCGGGTTGCATGGGCAGGTGCCCCGGACACCCGGGGAGCCTGCAATTATCGCACGGACGCGGGGGCTTTCGCCCCCGCGCTCCGATGGATTGGGTAACGACCTACGCCGTCTTCAGCAGCTGCACGTCGAGTGAAATCTTGACGTCGTCGCCAACGAGCACGCCGCCGGTTTCCAGTGCGGCGTTCCAGGTCAGACCAAACGCGGTCCGGCTGATCTTCGTCGTCGCCGTGAACGCGCTCTTCTGGTTGCCCCAGGGATCCTTCTGGGTGCCCTCAAACTCGACGTCGAGGACCACTTCCTTCGAGACGTCCTTGATGGTCAGGTCGCCGACGAGCTGAAAGGTGTCTCCGGAGATGGCCTGCACGCGGCGGCTCTTGAAGGTCAGCGCCGGGAACTTCTCCACGTCGAAGAAGTCGGCTGAGCGCAGGTGGGCGTCGCGTTTGTCCTCGCGGGTGTCGATGCTGGTGGCGTCGATGGTGACGTCGGCGGCCGCCTGGCTAAAGTCGCCGTCGGCGAAGGTGACCGAGCCCGTCACGGCGCCAAACCGGCCGCGAACGGTCGAAATCATGAGGTGTTTCACGGCAAAGCCGACTTCGCTGTGGGAGGCGTCGATGGTCCAGGTCGTGGCGGCGGGGGCGGCGAGTGTGGTCATTGGGGGCTCCATTGGTTAGAGGTAATTCGTTACAACGACTATAGTGTGGACGATTACCCTCGCACCTGTCAAGTCCCCGTGAACTCCGGGACTTCGGGACCTCGGCACTTCGGAACTTCGGAACCTCGGGACTTCGGAACCCCGGGACTTCGCCCCTCGGAACGCCGCGAAGCCGGTTAGAATGGTGGGTCGCAGTTTGGGTCCGGACCCCAGCCTATGTCAGAACTCGAAACATTCATTCTTGTCGCCTACTTCTTCGTGCTCAGCATCCTGGGTATTTACGGATGGCATCGGTACTACCTCGTGTACGAGTACATGAAGAACAAGCACCGGGTGCCCGGTCCGCCGCCACCGATGGCCGACCTGCCGGTGGTGACGATTCAACTGCCGATTTTTAACGAGATGTATGTCGTCGATCGGCTGATCGACGCCGTGTGCGAGATCGAGTATCCGAAGGATCGCATGGAGATCCAGGTGCTCGACGACTCCACCGACGAGACCACGGAGATCGCGGCGGCCGCCGTCCAGCGGTACGCCGCGCTCGGCTTCGACATCCACTATCTCCATCGCACCGACCGCACGGGCTACAAGGCCGGCGCGCTGGACGCGGCCATGAAGGTGGCGCGAGGCGAATTCATCGCCATCTTCGACGCCGACTTTGTGCCGCCGCCGGACTTCCTGATGAAGACCATCGGGCACTTCCAGAATCCGAAAGTGGCCGTGGTGCAGGCGCGCTGGGGGCACATCAATGCCTCCTATTCGCTCCTCACGAAGATCCAGACGATTCTGCTCGACGGGCACTTTGTGCTCGAGCATGGCGGCCGCAACCGCGCCGGATGTTTCTTCAACTTCAACGGCACGGGCGGCGTGTGGCGTCGCGCGGCGATCGGCGACGCTGGTGGCTGGCAGCACGACACGCTGACCGAAGACCTCGACCTCAGTTATCGCGCGCAGCTGCGCGGCTGGCAGTTCCTGTTCCTGCCCGACCTGGTGACGCCGGCGGAAGTGCCGGTCGAAATGAACGCGTTCAAATCGCAGCAGCATCGCTGGGCGAAGGGCAGCATTCAGACCTGTCGCAAGGTGCTGCCCGCGATTCTTGCGTCGGACCTGCCGCGCAAGGTGAAGGTCGAAGCGTTCTTCCATCTCACCGCCAACTTCAACTACGTGTTGATGTGTGTGCTGTCGGTGCTGATGTTCCCGGCGATGGTCGTGCGCTACAACATGGGCTGGACGGAGATGTTGCTCATCGACGTGCCGCTGTTCATGGCGGCCACGGCATCGGTGGCCAACTTCTATCTGGTCTCGCAGCGTGAGCTGTACACCGACTGGAAGTCGCGCGTGAAGTACCTGCCGATCGTCATGTCCATCGGCATCGGCCTCGCGGTGAACAACACCAAGGCGGTCTTTGAAGCGTTGTTCGGCGGTCCGGGCGAGTTCGCCCGCACGGCCAAGTACGGCATCGCGAACAACAAGGACGGCTGGCAGGGCAAGAAGTATCACCAGACCATGGCGGTACAGCCGATGATCGAAGTGGCGCTCGGGCTCTACTTCACCTACACCGTCATCTACGCGCTCACGCACGGCATCTTCGGGACGCTGCCGTTCCTGGTGCTGTTCCAGTTTGGTTTCCTCTACACAGGCGTCATGTCGCTGCTGCAGCAGTTTGGTGACGATGTGCTGTTGAAGGCGCCGCAGATCGCGGACTAGTTACACGTAAGGACCTCCGGACCCATGTCGACCGCAACACCCGTGAAACCCAAGGCCGGACTCGAAGACGTCGTCGCCGGCGAATCCGCAATTTGTTACATCGATGGCGATCGCGGGGTGTTGTCCTACTGCGGGTACGACATTCACGACCTCGCGGACATGGACCACGGGGTCTCGTTCGAGGAGTGCTGCTTCCTCCTCTGGCATCGGCGCCTGCCGTCGCGCGCTGAACTCGGCGACCTGCAGACGCAGCTCGCGGCGGCGCGCATCCTGCCGGAGCCGATTCTGCGCGCGATGAAGTCGATGCCGCATGTGGACGGCATGGACGCCCTCCGCACCCTGACGTCGATGCTGGGCCACTTCGATCCCGATACGGCCCTCTCCACGCCTGAGGCCAACTATCGCAAAGCGGTCCGGCTCACGGGGCAGTTGGCCTCGCTGGTCGCCACGTGGGGGCGGATGCAGGCGGGCGGCGGTCACATCGATCCGGATCCGGCACTTGGCCACGCGGCTAATTTCCTCTACATGCTCACCGGCACGCGTCCGTCGGCGCTGGCGGCGCGCGCGTTCGATGTGTCGCTGGTGCTGCACGCCGACCATGAACTCAATGCCTCGACGTTTGCGGCGCGTGTCTCGGCCGCCACGCTCACGGACCTTCACTCGGCCATCGTCGGCGCCATCGGCG